>CANGZO010000102.1 GCA_947458305.1 Comamonadaceae bacterium | reverse complement strand
GCACTGAGACGGCGGTTTTCGATCACCAGGCGCAGGAAATTTTTGCCAGCCTCGGACAGTGGTGTACGCACCACGCCAGAGATCAGCTCAAATGCCTGCTCGTCGGACACTTTGGGGCTGTCGATGAACTGCTGAAGCTGCGCGTTGTCGGCAACAACAGCCAATTCATCCAGCCAAGCGGCCGTGCCAGCAAGATCGGATGCCTGCGCTTTGAAAAGCGCTTCGGCATAAGGGCGGGCGATGGTAGCAAGTTCTGCCATGGTCTTCTCTGGCTTGAGCTTTTTACAGCTCGGTCTTGAGGCGGCTCAGCAGATCAGCGTGGACGCCGGCGTTGACTTCCTTGCGGAGAATCTGCTCGGCGCCTTTGACGGCCAGGGCAGCGACTTGCTCACGCAGAGCTTCGCGGGCCTTGACTGACTGCTGTTCGGCTTCGGCCTTGGCAGCAGCGATGATCTTGTTGCCTTCTTCGATGGCTCGTGCCTTGGCATCATCAACAATGCCATTTGCACGGCGTTCGGCGTCAGCCAAACGCGAAGCCGACTCGTTGCGCGACTTGGCCAACTCGGACTCGACACGCGCATTGGCGCTGGAGAGTTCGGCTTTGGCTTTGTCTGCAGCAGCGAGGCCGTCAGCGATTTTCTGCGCCCGTTCGTCGAGCGCTTTTGTGATCGGGGGCCACACGAATTTCATCGTGAACCACACCAGAATCGCAAAAACGATCATCTGAATGAACAGAGTAGCGTTAATGTTCACGGTTCAGTCCTTCTTCTGTTGGAAGAGGTGTGTGAATTACTTCAAAACGAAGGGGTTAGCGAAGGCGAACAGCAAAGCGATGGCCACGCCGATCAGGAAAGCAGCGTCGATCAAACCGGCCAAGATGAACATCTTGGTTTGGAGTTCGTTCATCAACTCAGGTTGGCGAGCCGAAGACTCGAGGAACTTGCCGCCCATCAAAGCGATACCGATGGAAGCGCCGACAGCACCCAAACCAACGATCAAACCACATGCCAATGCCACCAGGCCGAGAATGTTTTCCATGAGAAGCTCCTAAAAGTGAGTGGAAAAAGAAACAAAAAACAAGGGAAAAAGTGTCATCAATGTGCGTCGTGCGCTTGACCTGTGTAGATCAGCGTCAACATCATAAAGATGAAGGCTTGCAAGGTGATGACCATGATGTGGAACAGTGTCCACACGGTACCGGCGATGACGTGGCCAATGGCCAAGCCCACACCCGTTGTTGACAACGCCCAGCCACCACCCATCAGGGCGATCAACATGAACACCAACTCACCCGCAAACATGTTGCCAAACAGTCGCATCCCGTGGGAGACCGTCTTGGCCAAATATTCAATCATCTGCATCAGGAAGTTCACTGGCCACAGCGCCCAGTGGTTACCGAAAGGTGCGGCGATCAGCTCATGCGCCCAGCCGCCCAGTCCCTTGATTTTGATGTTGTAGAACAAGCAAATGACAAGCACTCCGGTTGACAAGCCCAAGGTGGTGGACAAGTCAGCGGTGGCTACCACGCGCATGTAATCCTTAAAGCCCAAGGCAGGGCCGGCAGAGTGCCAAATGTGTGGGATGAGATCAACGGGGATCATGTCCATGAAGTTCATCAGGAAAATCCAGACGAACACAGTCAGCGCCAAAGGCGAGATCAGCTTGCGGCTTTGGGCGTTGTGGATTACACCCTTGGCCTGGTTTTCCACCATTTCGGACAGGATCTCGACAGCGGCCTGGAAGCGGCCGGGCACGCCCGAAGTAGCTTTGCGGGCACCCGCCCACAAAAACCAGCAACCGATCACACCCATCAGGATCGAATAAAACACCGAATCCAGATTAAACAGACTGAAGTCAACGATGTTGGTTTGCTTGACGCCTTCAAACGAAAAATTCATTTGCAGGTGTTGCAAGTGATGCTGGATGTACTCTCCAGCCGTTGGGGCGTTCGCGCCAGCGTTATCAGCAGCCATAAATCACCAATCAGTTCAAAAAATAGTCGGCTTCGACTTGCGTTGCATCCAGCCCAGCGCCATGGCCAGCCAGTACACCTTCATCGTCACCACAAAGCCGGCCACCAAGGCAAACCAGCTCAGGTCTGAAATCACTTTTGGCGCCACCAGAAGCAGCGCCACGGTCAAAACAATTTTGACCAACTCCCAAATGAACAAGCCCGCCAAAGCAGCGCCTGGCTGGGTTCGCCGCATTTGCCGGCTCAATGCCCTGACGAACACCACGGCAGGGATCACCACAGCGACCGTGCCCCAGGCTGACGATGCAGCCAGTCGGTATTCACCCGTGAACCAACCCGTCATCAGCGCCAAGAACACCCCAACTCCCGCTTGCAAAAACAAAACGTGCCATGGGGATGCCATCGGGTTGTTTTGTCGCCAAGCTTGGGCTTGTTCGGCCGTGAGGGGCTTGAATTCGGGCTCAAGACCATCATCTGCAGCGTCTGGTTCGTGATCGGTGGTACCCGTTTTAAGGGGTGAGGCGATTTTAGTCATCTCAAATGACACCGAAGTTACGTACACAGCGATTGCTGCAAAGCCCACGATTATACGTAGAAACCCGTGCGTCGCAGTTTTTTTTGCTTAACAGCAGATTTTCAAGGCCATCGAAGGCCTCACACAAGCAGGACAATGGGCGCTTGACGTCATCCGATGCCCTTTTGCTCCTTTGAGAAAGACCCCACATGTACGAATGGATCAAGTTTTTTCACCTGGCAGCCGCCATCGTTTGGATGGGCGGCATGGCCTTGGTGATTTTGGCGCTGCGCCCCGTGGTCATTGCCCGGATGGCACCTCCAGAGCGCTTGGCCTTGATGTCGGCTGTTTTGAGCCGCTTTTTTGTCATGGTTTGGATCTCGATCGCGTTGATTTTGGCTTCAGGATTTTGGATGCTGTTCATGACCGACATGAAACTGGCCCCCAAGGGTTGGCACGCCATGTCGGGCTTGGGTCTCGTGATGTGCCTGATCTTTGCGCACATCTGGTTTGCGCCATTTCGCCGACTCAAAGCCGCTGTGCTTGCCTCTGACTGGCCCACGGCAGGCCAAGCCCTGGGGCAAATCCACCCCTTGGTGCTCACCAACTTTGCCTTGGGCTGGTTGGCGGTTCTGGCCGTGGTGGTCTGGCGTTAAGCTTGGCGTTCAACCGGAACACCCCCATGAGCGCCTCCATCAAACCACCCGCTGGCACCGACCCCCGCAAAGACAGCCTGATCGAGTACCCCTCGGTCTTTCCCATCAAGGTCATGGGGGCCATGGTCGACGGCTTTGCCGAAGCCATGTGCCAAGTGGCCTTGCAATTTGACCCCGGTTTTGATGTCCGCACCATCGAGTTGCGCCCCAGCAAAGGCGGCAACTACCTGGGCGTCACACTCAGCATCACCGCCACCAGCCGTGAGCAACTGGACGACCTGTACCGCGCCCTGACCTCGCACCCGATGGTCAAAATCGTGCTTTGAGCATGGACATCCGGCTGCTCGGGCGTGTGGACTACCTGCCCACCTACGAGGCGATGCAGGCGTTTACCGCCGAGCGCACCCTCGACACGCCCAATGAACTTTGGCTGTGCGAGCACCCGCCTGTGTTCACCCAAGGGCTGGCGGGCCATGCCTCGCACCTCTTGACGCCCGGCAACATTCCGGTGGTGCAGACCAACAGGGGCGGACAGGTCACCTTTCATGGCCCTGGCCAAGTCATGGCCTACCCCTTGGTCAACCTGCAGCGTGCCGGGTACTTCGTCAAAGAATATGTTTTCAAGCTCGAAGAATCGGTCATCCGCACCTTGGCGCACTTCGGCGTGACGGGCCACCGCGTGGCCGGCGCGCCTGGAATCTATGTGCGCCTGGACGACCCCTTCAGCCACGCCGCGTTGGTGGGGCCCGCCCCGGCCCATGACCCCTTCAAGGGCTTGGGCAAGATCAGCGCTTTGGGCATCAAGGTCAGTCGCCATTGCACTTACCATGGCGCGGCCCTCAACGTGGCCATGGACCTGGAGCCCTTTGACCGCATCAACCCGTGTGGTTATGCGGGCCTGAAAACCGTAGACCTTTCTACAATCGGTGTAGAAACCACCTGGGACGATGCCGCCCGCGTACTGGCCCACCAATTGGCCACCCGTTTATGAAACCCTTCCTGCGCACCCACCCAGCAGCAGCGACTGAAAGATCCGAATGAGCAACACCCCGACCGAACGCAACGTGGTTCGTGAAGTGCAAAGCGTTGACAACTATGACCCCATGGCCAAGCAAAAAGCGGCGGCCAAGCTCTCCCGCATTCCCGTGAAGGTGGAACAGGCCGAAGTGCTGAAAAAACCGGATTGGATCCGCGTCAAAGCCGGCTCACCCACCACCCGCTTTTACGAAATCAAGGACATTCTGCGCAGCAACAAGCTGGTGACGGTGTGCGAAGAAGCCAGCTGCCCCAACATCGGCGAATGCTTTGGCAAGGGCACGGCCACTTTCATGATCATGGGCGACAAGTGCACCCGCCGCTGCCCGTTTTGCGATGTGGGCCACGGCCGCCCCGACCCGCTGGATGTGAACGAGCCCGACAACCTGGCCAAGACCATCGCCCAACTCAAGCTGCAATACGTCGTCATCACCAGCGTGGACCGCGACGACCTGCGCGACGGCGGTGCCGGACATTTTGTCGAGTGCATCCGCAAGACGCGCGAACTCTCGCCCACCACACAAATCGAAGTCCTGGTGCCCGACTTCCGTGGCCGCGATGACCGCGCCCTGGAGATCCTGAAGGCCGCACCGCCTGACGTGATGAACCACAACATGGAAACCGTGCCGCGCCTGTACAAAGAAGCGCGCCCCGGCTCGGACTACCAGTTCTCGCTGAACCTGCTGAAAAAATTCAAGGCGCTGTTTCCGAATGTGCCCACCAAGAGCGGCCTGATGGTCGGCCTGGGCGAGACGGACGAAGAAATCCTGGAAGTCATGCGCGACATGCGTGCGCACAACATCGAGATGCTCACCATTGGCCAGTACCTGGCCCCCAGCAACAGCCACCTGCCTGTGCGCCGCTATGTGCACCCCGACACCTTCAAGATGTTCGAGGTCAAAGCCTACGAGATGGGCTTTTCGCACGCCGCCGTGGGTGCGATGGTGCGCTCGAGCTACCACGCTGACCAGCAGGCGCATTCGGCCAGCCAAAATGTGAAAGGCCTGTGAACAGGAGAAGGTTTACAAAGAAATGGGTTCTTCCGTATAAAATCCCATTCAGGCATAGCCTACGAGGTTACCCACTTTGGTAGCCGACAAGAGCCCGCGAAAGCGGGCTTTTGCTTTTCTAGAAGCAAAAATACTTGATACCCAGCAACCCATTCGCCTGCGTGCAATGGGCGTCCAACAGTTTGCGATTGGACTTCAAGAGACCATATGCACGGTCATCCGGCGCATAACGTCCTCGGCAAATCGGCCACAAGACCAAATCTGCCAACTGCATCAGCTGCGACCCTTTTGTCTTGACGCCAAACTCGAAAAGTGTGGGTCGCAGTTGGTCAGCTGGCAAGGGTTGGTACTTGGCGGACGTCTCTGAGTTGAAGGGCTGCCCTGCATTTCTCATCTCGTCAAAGTACCCTTGGAGTTGATCTTCGGTGACTTTGTCACTCCGTTCAACGTACACCCTCATTCGCGCACCTTGATGCGAGGCGTATTTGGCTGCGCGCTCAACTGCGATGTGGAACGCCGTCTTACAAAGCTTCCAACGTCTTGCGCCGTATTGCTCGAAGTAGCGTTCGTTGTAGCCAGGGCGATCGACAACGCAATCAGAAAGCGTCCATTGTGGCTTCTATACCGGGTTTATCGCTTGCCTTCACCAAAATTCCGCCAATGCCGAACCAATCGGGTACTTCAGATTTCTGACGCGGGTGTCGGTCCGGATCCCGAGAACCGGATTCATCCATGTACAGCAACATTTCTGGTTTGCGCGATTGCATTGGGCAATCCTAACCGCATATATCAACACTTTTTAATTCATAACGCCGTATTCATCCAGTGATGACATGCTTGCAATGCATGATGGTTCGACTGATGACCGAGACCTCAATCGGCCCAGCAGACGTAAACTCCAACTGCTCAGAGCCCATTGCCCTGAGCTTCAAACCAATCATGCCCATCAGCCGCACCACTTCAGAGGCCACCATGACCGACTCCAGCCCCTACACCCCCCCGAAAACCTGGACCTGGAACAAAGCCAATGGCGGGCGTTTTGCCAACATCAATCGCCCAGTGGCAGGGGCCACGCACGAGCAAGAACTGCCACGCGGCAAACACCCTTTCCAGCTGTACTCACTGGGCACACCCAATGGCGTCAAAGTCACCGTCATGCTCGAAGAGTTGCTGGCCTTGGGACACACAGGCGCCGAGTACGACGCCTGGCTGATCCGCATCAACGAAGGCCAGCAGTTCGGCAGTGGCTTTGTGGACGTCAATCCCAACTCCAAAATCCCGGCCTTGCTGGACTGCAGTGGCGAGCAGCCCGTGCGCGTTTTTGAGTCGGGCGCCATCTTGCTGTACCTGGCTGAAAAGTTTGGCGCCCTGGTGCCCACCGAGCCAGCCCAACGCGCCGAATGCCTGTCCTGGCTGTTTTGGCAAATGGGCAGCGCGCCTTATCTGGGTGGCGGCTTTGGGCATTTCTATGCCTACGCACCCATCAAAATCGAATACGCCATCGACCGCTTTGCGATGGAAGTCAAACGCGAAATGGACGTGCTCAACCAGCGCCTGGCGCAAAGCCGCTTCATTGCAGGCGACAACTACACCATCGCCGACATCGCCATCTGGCCTTGGTACGGCGCCTTGGCCAAAGGTTTGCTGTACGAAGCGGGTGAGTTTTTGCAGGTGCACGAATACACCCATGTGCAGCGCTGGGCCGAAGAACTCGCGCAACGCCCTGCGGTGCAACGCGGCCGGATGGTCAACCGCGTCATGGGCGCGCCCGAGTCGCAGCTGCATGAGCGCCACGACGCCAGCGACTTTGACACCCGCACACAAGACAAAATCAAACCAGCATAAGTTCTGCGAAAGGCCCGATCAGCTGATCGGGCGGTCGTATTGACGCTATGCGCTCATGTGAACAGCGGGATCGTCCGAATCCAGCACCTGCTCAGCCCACAGCGCCAGCTTGGTGGCGTCAGAGCGCAGCACCTGTTGTTTGACGGACAGGATCTGCGAGGGGTGCATGGAAAAACTGCGCAGCCCCATGCCCAGCAGCAGCCGGGTCATGGTCACATCGCCCGCCATCTCGCCGCACACCGACACGCCTTTGCCTTGTCGGTGGCATTCGGCGATGGTGTCGGCAATGAGGCGCAGCACCGCCGGGTGCAGCGGGTCGTACAGGTGCGCCACCGACTCGTCGGCCCGGTCGATGGCCAGGGTGTACTGGATCAGGTCGTTGGTGCCAATCGACAAAAAGTCAAAGTGTTTGAGGAACAAACGCAAGGACAAGGCGGCGGCCGGGATCTCGATCATCGCGCCCAATTTGACCGGGCCATGGGCTGCGCCACGGCGGTCTAATTCGTGACGGGCCTGGTCGATCAGGGCCAGGGTCTGGCGGATCTCGCTGCCGTGCGCCAGCATGGGAATGAGCAGGTGCACTTGCCCATGCGCCGCTGCGCGCAAGATGGCGCGCAGCTGGGTGAGGAACATGGCCGGGTCGGCCAGGCTCCAGCGGATGGCGCGCAAGCCCAGCGCTGGATTCAGATGCGCCGCGTCGTGGCGCGTTTCATCGAGCTGCTTGTCGGCTCCGACGTCCACGGTGCGGATGGTCACCGGCAAACCGTTCATGCCATCGACCGCACGGCGATAGGCTTGGTATTGTTCTTCTTCGTCAGGCAAATGACCCTGGCGACCCATGAACAAAAATTCACTGCGAAACAAGCCAACGCCAACAGCCCCGGCGGTGATGGCCGCCTGGGTGTCTTCGGGCATTTCGATGTTGGCCAAGAGCTCGATTTTTTGGCCGTCCAGGGTGACGGAGGGGGTGTGTCGCAGGCGGGCCAAGCGCTCGCGCTCCAAGT
>CANGZO010000101.1 GCA_947458305.1 Comamonadaceae bacterium | reverse complement strand
GTTCAAACGCGCACGCAGCGCAGAGGTTTTGGAAGTCATGGCGCGAAGTTCTTACAAGAGTGATTAAATCGACAAGATCAGAATTTTCCATTTCAGCAGAAGAGCGACCCATGGACCTTCACCTTCGCGACAAGCACATCCTCATCACCGGCGGCAGCAAAGGCATTGGCTTGGCTTGTGCGCAGGGCTTTTTGGCCGAAGGGGCCCGCGTGAGCTTGGTCTCGCGCGACAGCGCCAACCTGGCGCGGGCGCAGCAGCAACTGCTGGCCGCCTGCCCCGGCGCACGCATCCACACCGTGGCCGCCGATTTGCGCGACGCATCTGCTGCGCTCGCGGCCTTGGACTCGGCCGAAACCACATTCGGCCCGGTCGACGTGTTGGTCAACTCGGCGGGCGCGGCCAAGCGCACGCCCGCCCCCGAACTCACGCCCGAGGCTTTTGCCGACGCGATGCAGGCCAAGTACTTCACCTATGTCCACATGATCACGCCCACCATCCAGCGCATGGCAGCGCGCGGCCAGGGCGCAGTGGTCAACGTGGTGGGCAATGGCGGCAAAGTGGCCAGCCCCATCCACCTGCCTGGTGGCGCGGCCAATGCGGCGCTGATGCTGGTGAGCGCTGGCCTCGCCGCCGCCTATGGCGCACAAGGCATTCGGGTGAACGCGGTGAACCCCGGCCTGACCTTGACCGATCGCCTGCACGAAGGGTTTGCGGCCGACGCGCGCCTCAAGGGCCTGAGCCCCGACGAAGTCATGGCGCAATCGGTGGCCAAAATTCCGCTGGGCCGCATGGCAGAACCTGAAGAAATCGCCAATGCGGTGCTGTTTTTGGCATCGTCCAAGGCCAGCTACGTCACCGGCATTTGCATGAGCATGGACGGGGCTTTGAACCCGATCGTTGTATGAAAATTTGGACCCCCATCCGAAGCCTGGCACTGGCATGGGCCTGTGTGCTCAGCATGCCGGCGCAAGCCGAGCTGGCACCCCTGAAAACCGTGGCGGCGTTGGATGTGCCCCGCTACATGGGCACCTGGCACGAAATCGCCAAATACCCCAACTGGTTCCAAAAAAAGTGCGCCAGCAGCACGCAAGCGACCTACAGCCTGCAGCCACAAGGTCAAGTTCAGGTGCTCAACCGCTGCAAAACGGCCAAGGGCGAGTGGAGCGAAGCCTTGGGGGCCGCACGGCAAATCGGCGGCCCGACATCGCCCCAGCTGAAGGTGCGTTTTGCCCCCGCGTGGCTGTCCTTCATTCCCATGGTGTGGGGCGATTACTGGATCATCGATCTGGACGCCGATTACCAATGGGTGGTCGTGAGCGAGCCCAAGCGCGAGTATTTGTGGATCTTGTCACGCACGCCGCAAATGCCCGCAGCCACCTATCAGGCCTTGCTGGCCAAACTGGACCAACTGGGCTTTGACCTGAAACGGATCGAAGCCAGCCCGCCTTGAACGGGTCCCGCTGGGTATTGTTTGTTGTAGGAGCCCACCTCTGTGGGCGATGATTTTTGGGCGTGTTCCACGCCCATCGCCCACGGGGTGGGCTCCTACAAAAGCCAACCGGACTTGAGCTTCAGTGCGCCGCTTCGGCCAAGCGCACCTGCTTGGCCTCGCTGGCTTGCAGCCAGCCTTGGCTCGCAGCGTCTTGGGCCAGTTGAGCGATCAAGGCGCGGGCGTCCGCGTTGACCATGGCCACAGGTTGCAAGCGCAAAGCCGCATCCGAAAAGTGGTGCACCACTTCGGCCACCTCATCAGCGTCCAGCGCCGAAGGCTTGAAGACCGGCGTGCAACGCACCTTTTGGCCCAGCGCCCGGTAAAACACCGCCGCCAAATGGGCCGACGCGCCATAGACGCTGCGCAGCTGGCCTGCCGCCGTCACACGCAAGGTGTAACCGTACTTGCCCTTGACGCACTCGGCCTCGGTGATGTCTTTCAAAGCAAAGTGGTGCACCACGTTGCCCGTGTCGTTTTCTGAGACCAACAAACGCTGGTCGGTCAACAACCACAGGCCACGCCCTGCCAGCACCACACGGCCCAACACATAGGCCAAGACCCGCTCGGTCGGCTGGATGTGGTCGCGCATTTGGTCCACATCGGATTGCTTGAGCAGTTGCGATCCATAAGGGTTTTGGCCCTCAATCAAGAGTTCGCTCAGTTCGTTGCCATTTTTCAAAAAATCCAGCCAAGCCATGGGTTGTCTCCAATTTGAGCTGCGCATGTTCGGGCATGACCCCACATCCAAGCCGGGACCACCCTGAATGGTCCCGATGGACACATGGTTATTGGTCACCGCCAAGGGCCCAAACCCAGCCTGAGCCAACGGCCTTTCAGGCTGGCCGTGCAAGCCATGGAGCGGTGCCACACACTGGCACTTCTTTGAGTACCCATGGGCCCATGACACCCCCTTCTTTGATTCAGGCGCTCTTGACGGCCGCAAATCCCCAGCCCCCAACCCCCAACCCAGCGCCAGCGCTGTGCAGCTTGGGCGCACACATGGCTGAGCGGGTGCGCGCGCACCTGTCATCGCAGCTCAAAGAACAGCTGGGTCAACGCGTGCGGGCCATGACCGGGGCCACAGGGGATGCACGGGACTTTTTGGAACCCGCAGGCGACCCCGGCTTGTTCGGCCCGGAATCGGCCGCATGGCAGGTGCACGCGCACTTTGTGGCGATGATGACCGGGGGCTTGTCCTCGCTGATGCTGCAAGCGCTGCACCCGCAGGCTTTGGGGGCGGTGTGGGACCACTCGCGTTTTCGCACCCAACTGCAGGCGCGACTGGGGCGCACCGCCTTGTTTGTGGCCACCACCACCTATGGCGGCACGGCTGCCGCTTTGCAAAGCATCGAGCGGGTCAACCGCATCCACGCCCAAATTCGTGGCCACTTGCCAGACGGCACGCCCTACGTGGCCAACGACCCCGAACTGATCCGCTGGGTGCACCTGGGCGAAACCACCAGTTTCTTGCGGGCCTACCAAGACCTGTCGCTGCAGCCCCTGAGCACCACCCGGCAGGACCAATACTTTGCCGAAATGGCTCAGGTGGGCCACCGCCTGGGCGCACACGGGCTGCCCTTGAGCCGGCACCAAGCCTTAACGCAACTGCAAGACTTTCGGCCGCAATTGCGGGCCGACGAGCGCACACGCGAAACACTGCACCTGATTGAGAACTACCCCTGCGAGCCCCTGGATCGCCCTTTGGTCACACTGATCGTGCGCGCCGCCTTGCAGATGCTGCCCGACTGGGCGCTGGACCTGCTGGAGCGCGAACGTCGCTGTTCATTGGAACAAACCGCTGTGCGCACAGCCCTGCAAGGCATGGGCGCCTCACTGGCTTGGGCCTTTGCCGACACCGGCGTGGCCGCTCGCGCTCATCAACGGATGCAGTCGCCACCAAAGGCTGTGGTTTAAGCCACTTGGACAGCCGCAGTCGATGCGCCGTCACGGGCGCTGAATCGTCTCCAGGTACTTGAGCAAAGACACAATGCGGTTGCGCGCCGACCACTCGGCAATGGTGGCCGAATCCCCCGGTTGGGTCATGGCGCGGGCCTTGAATTCTTGGCCCCACACCGGCATTTCACGCGATCCGTGGGGCCCGCCATCGCCGGACCAACGGCCGTCGATCACCTCCCACATCAGCTCTTGCGGGAACTTGCCACCATGCCTTTGGGTGATGGTCGTCAAATCTGAAGGCGGCTTGACCAAGAAAGACTGCACCGGACCATCGCCTCGGCCCGAAGGGCCATGGCAACTGGCACAGTTGTCGCGGTAGTCGGCACGCCCCAAACCCACCGAAGTTTGAGCCCAAGCCGTGGCGGTGACGCTGAGGACGCTGGCGATGACTGCGCGCTGAATCGTGTTGTTTTTCATGAAGGCTCCTGTCGTGATGCAAAAGCAACATCATCAGAAAAACAGCGCCAAGCGTCTGTGCGTTGGCGCGCCAAAACAGCCACTGAGGGTGCGATTTTTGCCGGCGCTCGACTGCTTCTTTGTAGGAGCCCACCCCGTGGGCGAAGCTTTTGCTCAGTTCAGCGTGCCGCCACCGATGGCCGCGTCTGCCAAACCTTGCTGGCGATGTGCCAACAGCAAAGCCAGGGCCTGCTGCACCCCGGCCACTTGCAAGGCCAGGGGCCAGCTGGGCAAACTGGGGCCAGGCCAGTGGGCCGCCTGCTCTGGCAACAGGGGCAGGTGCATGAAACCGCTGTGCACGCCCTGGCCCACCAAAGCATGTTGCAACCCATAAAAGACCTGGTTGCAGACAAAAGTGCCCGCAGTTTGCGAGACCGAAGCCGGAAAACCCGCCGCCTTCAAACCCGCCACCAAGGACTTGATGGGCAAGGTGCTGAAGTACGCCGCGGGGCTACCCGCGATCACCGGCACGTCAATGGGCTGCGCCCCGGCGTTGTCGGGGATGCGCGCATCCATCACATTGATGGCCACACGCTCTACCGACAAATCACACCGCCCCTGCGCCTGACCCAGCGCCAGCACGATGTCGGGGGTGTGCTGCGTCAGCGCTTGCTGCAAAGCGGGCAGCGCCTGCGCAAACACGCAAGGCAGCTGCACAGCCGCAACTTGAGCACCTTGCGAACCTGGCCATTGCAGACCCTGCAAGGCACGCGCCACCTCCCAGGACGGGTTGAGGCTTTGACCGCCAAAGGGCTCAAAGCCTGTGAGCAGAATGCGCATCAACGATGCGCCTGTCAGGCGTTGAAGATCGACACCGTCTTGGTGTTGAGGTAAGCCTCCAGCGCCTCGGGGCCACCTTCAGAGCCGTAGCCGGAATCTTTCACGCCGCCAAAGGGCAACTCAGGCCAGGGCGCAGCAGGCTGGTTGACCCAGAGCATGCCCACCTCCAGACGCTGGCTGAGCTGGTGCATGGTTTTCATGGAGTTGGTGAAGGCGTAAGCGGCCAGACCAAAGGGCAAGCGGTTGGCTTCGGCAATCGCGTCTTCGATGTTTTCGAAGCTGCGGACCGCAGCGATCGGGCCAAAGGGCTCGTTGACCACCACATCCGCGTCGAGCGGCACATGCGAGAGCACGGTGGGCGCAAAGAAGTTGCCTTCCGTGCCGATGCGCTCACCACCGGTGAGCACCTTGGCGCCTTTGGCGCGGGCGTCCTGCACGATGGACTGCATGGCGGCCAGGCGGCGCTCGTTGGCCAATGGCCCCATCTGTGTGCCTGCCGTCATGCCGTCGCCCACCTTCAAGGCCTGCGCTTGTGCGGCAAATGCTTCGGCAAATGCATCGGCAATTTTGTGGTGCACCAAAAAGCGGGTAGGCGAGATGCAGACCTGACCCGCGTTGCGGAATTTGGCAGCACCCGCAGTCTTCAGGGCCAAGGCGATGTCGGCGTCTTCGGCCAGGATGACCGGGGCGTGACCGCCCAGCTCCATGGTCACGCGCTTCATGTGCTGACCAGCCAGAGCCGCCAGTTGCTTGCCCACGGGCGTGGAGCCCGTGAAGGTGATCTTGCGGATCAGCGGGTGCGCGATCAGGTAATTCGAAATCTCAGCAGGTGTGCCATAGACCAGACCGATCACGCCATCAGGCACACCTGCGTCATGGAAAGCGCGGATCAACTCGGCGGGTGCGGCAGGCGTTTCTTCGGGCGCTTTGACGATGATGGAGCAGCCGGTGGCCAGCGCCGCAGACATTTTGCGCACCGCTTGGTTGACGGGGAAGTTCCAGGGCGTGAACGCGGCAACCGGGCCCAAGGGCTGCTTGAGGACTTGCTGCTGAACGTTGATGTTGCGTGGCGGCACGATGCGGCCATACACGCGGCGGCCTTCTTCGGCAAACCACTCGATGATGTCGGCCGCCGACATGGCTTCGACCTTGGCTTCGGCCAACGGCTTGCCTTGTTCTTGCGTCAGGAGTTCGGCGATTTGCGGGGCACGCTCGCGCATCAGGGCAGCGGCCTTGCGCAAAATGGCGCTGCGCTCGTTGGCCGGCGTATCGCGCCAAATTTCGAAGCCCTTTTGAGCGGCTTGCGCGGCACGCTCCAGATCTGGAATACCGGCATGGGCCAAGCGGCCGATTTCGGTGCCGTTGGCGGGGTTGAACACGGGCAGGGTGCGACCGCCCTCGGCGTCGCACCATTGGCCGTTGATGAAGAGTTGGGTATTGGGATAGGTCATGGGGTTTTCCAAAAATCAGGGGGCGGGCGACAAGCGGCCCGAACAGAGGGCAAATTGTGGCCCGATTTTGCGCCAAGGCGGTCAAGCCCGGGACAGACCCCCATCAGCCCACACTGACCCGGTCGGCCAGACGTCGCATGAAGCGCTCGCACCAGGCCAATTGGTCCAACGTGACCCACTCGTTGGGCTGGTGTGCCTGCGCGATGTGGCCGGGGCCACACACAATGGTGGGCACACCGGCTTGGTGAAACAGGGCAGCTTCCGTACCAAACGACACCTTGCCTGCGCCACTGGCCGGATCGACCTCGGCGCAGTCAAAACACAGCTGCGCGATCTCGCTGTCGGCCGCCGTGGCAAAACCGGGCAGCACCGATTTGAGCTCGTGCGTGATGCCAGTGTCTGGGGCCACCGCCTGCATGGCGGGCACCAGGCTCTCGCCAAAGGCTTTGGCGCGGGCAAACAGGTCTTCGGGCGTGTTCATGTGGTGGTGGCGGATTTCCCAAGTCACCTCGCACTGGCGCGGGATGATGTTGAGCGCGGTGCCACCGGCGATCACACCGGTGTGGATGGTGGTGTGCGGCACATCGTAAATCGGGTCAAACGGGCCGTTTTGCACCAGCTCGCGGTGCATGCTTTTGAGGTGGGCGACAAACTCGCAAGCGATCTCGACCGCGTTCACGCCCAGCGGCGTGAGTGAGGAATGCGCCTCAAAACCTTGCACCGTGGTTTGGTACGAATGCTTGCCTTTGTGCGCAATCACCACCTGCATGCCGGTGGGCTCGCCCACGATGCAGCCTGCAGGCTTGAAACCTTGGGCCTGCATGTCGGCAATCATGCGGCGCACGCCAATGCAGCCGACTTCTTCATCGTAGCTGAAGGCCAAGTGAATCGGGCGCTTGAGTTTTCTTTTCAGCAACTCGGGCACCATCGTCAAACAGATGGCGCCAAAGCTCTTCATGTCGGTCACGCCCCGGCCGTACATCTTGTCGCCTTGGATCACGACTTTGAACGGGTCGGTGTCCCAGGGTTGGCCGTCCACAGGCACCACATCGGTGTGACCGGATAGCACCAAGCCACCCACTTTGGTTTCACCGTCATGTGCGGGCAACGTGGCCCAGAGGTTGGCCTTTTGGCCGCTGTCATCGTAGGTACGGCTGCAGGTGATGCCCAAGTCCTTCAGGTAGGCCTCGGTCCAATCCAGCAAGGCCAGGTTGCTGTCGCGTGAGACGGTGGCAAAGGCGATCCATTTTTCGATCAATGGCAAAGCGGCAAGGTCAGCGGCTTGCACCTGAGACAAGGCAGCGTGAGAAAGAGGGGCGTTCATGGGTTTCCGTCCAATAAGCCCAAAAGGGCGTTTTTGATCTTACAGGGGCCATGGTCCCACCGCGTCACCTTGCCGACAGCCAGGCCGATCTTGAGACTCTAAAGTGAATCGTCTTTTCTCAACCTTTTGGAGTTCTCATGGCCATCTATGAACTGCGCACCTATTCCGTGATCGTCGGAAAAATGTCCGAACTCGTCGGCTTGTACAAAAACGAAGGCTGGCCCGTGCTGTCCAAGCACCCTCCCAAGTTGGTGGGCTATTTCACAGGCGATGTGGGGGCCTTGAACCAGCTGATCCACATCTGGAAGTTCGACGACGATGCCGACCGCCGGGCCTTTTGGGCCGGGGTTTATGGCGATGCGGACTTCATGGCCTTTGCCGCCAAAATCCGTCCGCTGATTGCCGAGCAGCAAAACAAGCTCATGATGTCGGCACCCTGGGGTCCGCAGCCCTGAACCCAGCGCGGCCCGGGTTACCAGCGAACAGGGCGACAAGCCAAAGTCAGTTGCCCAAGCGCTGGGCGCTGACTTTCACCACCGCGGGCTGAATCTCCAGCATGCCGTAAGGCGCCACCCACTCGCCCGCCATGGTGGCCCCTTGCACCCGGACTTGAACCGC
>CANGZO010000100.1 GCA_947458305.1 Comamonadaceae bacterium | reverse complement strand
GTGGTGGTTTTGCCCGTGCCGGGCGGGCCGTGGATGATGGCCACGTCTTGCGCCGTGACCACATGGCGCACAGCGGCCAGCTGCGAGTCGTTGAGCGCACTGGGGTAAAACAGGTCGTCGGCTTGGGGTTCGCGAAAGCAGGCTGCCTTCGCACCCAGCAGCACGTCGCGCAGTTCGGCCAAGCGGTTGCCGTGTGCGGCCATGACGGCGCTCAGGGCCTGGTTCATCTCGCGGTAGCTGACCTCGTCAAAGGTCAGGTCAATGCCTAACGTGCTTCCGTTTGGGCTGCTGCCGTTGAGGGTGCTGCCGTCCAGCACCCAGTCGGGCAGCGCGTCTTTGGTGGTGGCCAGCAACAGCTTGTTGCGCCGCACGCGGGTCACCACGCCACTCACCACGGGCCGATCTGGCCCGGAATAGCCGGGCGCACTGCTGAACAGCGCCGCAGCCGCCCCCACCTGAAACAAATGCAGGTCTTGCCGATGCGCAGGCCGCTCCAGCTCCAGCACCACCTTGCCGCCAAAACCGATGTCTTCTTGGGTGATGGTGACGGGGTACCAGGTCAGACCACGCCGACGGCGCTCTTTGATGCTGGCACTGGCGTTTTTGAGCTTGAACTGCGCCTGGTCTTCCTGTTGCTCAAGGTGCATGAGTGCGCGGACATGGCGCAACTCGTGTTCAACAGAAAGATGTGCAGTGAAGGTGGGGTCTTGGTCGGCCAAAGGGAAACGCAAAGGGAAAAAGGAGTGGAGGCGACTCTAACCCAATGGGATGGGCTTTAACTCTGCACCTTGTGCATGACGAATTTCACGAGGCCCTCGCTGGCTTCTTCGATCAAATCCAGCACATGCTCAAAGCCCTGGTCTCCACCGCAGTAAGGGTCGGGGATGACCGGGGCCTGTGTGGTGAGCAAAAACTCCGCCAAGCCCCGGATCTTGTGTTGGTGCTGCGCGGGGCATCTTTCTTCCAAAAGTGCGCGGTTGTCCCAATCCATGGTCAAGAGCAGATCAAAGGTTTCAAAGTCACTGTCTTCCACCGGTCTGGCCCTCAGGTGCGCCAGCTCGTAGCCTCTTTTGAGCGCATGCTTTTGGCTGCGTTCATCGGGCGGCGCGTCGGGGTGGAAGTTGTGTGTGCCTGCCAAGTCAACCTGAACTTTGTGCAAAAGGTTTTGCTCAGCCAGCCGTTTGAAGAAAACCGCTTCGGCTGTGGGGCTTCGGCAGATGTTGCCCATGCAGACAAACAGGATTTTGTAAGCGGTTTCGTTCATGTCATGCCGGATCAGGGGATGGGTGGGTGGGGTCAAAAAAACCTGACCAACGCAATAGAAAAAATCAGATCATCCACTCTGTTTGACATCGCCCGCCTGCGCAGATGCAGGCAAGCCGAAGACCCGGTCAAAGCACCAAGTGAACGCGATGGCATAAAAGAAAAAGAAAGCCAGCAGGCCCAGGTTGGCCAGTAAGGCAGCGACGAGCGAAATGTCCAGCCACAGCGACATGACGGGCAAAAGAATGATGACCAAGCCGCCTTCAAAACCCGCCCCGTGGGCCAGCCGCCTGACAAAGGAGCGGCCACGCACGGATTGGCGAGACTCCCAGCGCTCAAAGAGCCAGTTGAAGACATAGTTCCACGTCAGCGCAATGCTCGACAACACAACCGCCAGGCCCAATGTGGAGGTGGGCGACTTGTCAAAAGCCACACTCAACACGGGCCCGACCACAGCGATGGCAATGGCCTCGTACAAAAGGGCTTGGAGAACGCGGCGGGTGGTGGGGGTCATCTTGGGGAACGTTGTGAATGCATTCACTGACGCGCCGTGCGCACGTTGGGCGGCAATGCGCCTGGTGCGCTGGTGCGCCAGGGGTTGATGTCCAGCCCGCCGCGCCGGGTGTAGCGGGCGTACACCGTGAGCTTGGTGGGTTTGCAGCGCGTCCAGATGTCCATGAAGATGCGCTCGACGCATTGCTCATGGAACTCGTTGTGGTTGCGAAAACTCACGATGTATTGCAGCAGACCCGCTTGCTCGATCTGCGGGCCGCTGTAGGTGATTTGCACACTGCCCCAGTCGGGCTGGCCTGTGACCAAGCAATTGCTTTTGAGCAAGTGGCTGACCAAAGTTTCGGTGACCGGCTGCTCGTCTTGGTTGGCGCTCAGCAAGTCGGGCGCGGGCTGGTACCGGCTGCATTCGATGTCCATGCGGTCCAGGTTCAGGCCGTCCAGCTCGTGCACGGGCTCGGCATCAAACTGTTCTTGCAGCAGCAGCTTCACGCCCACGCTGGCCTGCACCGCGCTGCCGTGCCAGATGGCCGCGCTGATGTCGCGGCGAATCATGTCGCGCACCACATCGGCGCTTTCGAGCCGCGTGTTGTTGAAGCTGTTGAGGTAGAGCTTGAAGGACTTGCTCTCGACGATGTGGGTGCTTTCGGCGGGCACGGTGATGTGCGCCAGCGCCACTTGTGGCTTGCCCTTGGTGTTGAGCCATGACAGCTCAAACGCGGTCCACAAGTCGGCCCCAAAAAACACGGGCTGCCCAGTGACCCCGATCTCGGCGCGTTTGGTGGCACGGGGAATCGGGAACAGCAGGCTGGCGTCGTACTGGTCGACATAGGCGCTGGATTTGCCCAGTTGAGACTGTTCGGGGCTGTTGCTGAAATTGCTCATGCCTGCACCTTGCGACGGAAAACGAGACGGTCGGGCTCGGACACCTGAGGATCGTAGGCATAGCCTTCCAGGTCAAAGTCCAGCAAGCCTTCGGGGTGGGTGATTTTGTTCTGGATGGCGAATCGCGCCATCAAGCCCCGCGCCCGTTTGGCGTTGAAGCTGATGATTTTGTATTTGCCGCCTTTGAAGTCTTCGAACACGCACTCGATCACGCGGGCCTTGAGGGTTTTGCGGTCGACCGACTTGAAATACTCTTGCGAGGCCAGGTTGACGATGACCGGAGTTTTGTCTTGGGCCAGCTGGGCGTTCAGGTAGTCGGAAATTTGCGGCCCCCAAAATTTGTACAGGTTGCTGCCCTTGTCGGTTTGCAGCGTGGTGCCCATCTCCAGGCGGTAGGGTTGCATCCAGTCCAGCGGTCGCAGCACGCCGTACAGGCCGCTCAAAATGCCCACATGGGTTTGCGCCCAGTCCAGGTCTTGCGCTGACAAAGTCTTGGCGTCCAGGCCTTCGTAAACGTCGCCATTGAAGGCCAGCACGGCTTGCTTGGAATTTTTGGCAGTGAATTGGGGGGTCCAGGCTTCGTAGCGGGCCACGTTCAGGGCCGACAGCGCGTCCGACAGATCCATCAACTCGGCGATTTGCTGGGGCGACTTTTGGCGCAGCACCTCAATGAGGGCCTGCGATTGCGGCACGAACTGCGGCAGCGTGTGGGGCACGCCTGCGGCCGGGGGTTCGTAGTCCAGAGATTTGGCGGGTGACAATAAGAACAACATGCTCGACATCCTTTACCTGGACGATTATCTCGCCATCGTGCACAAGCCTGCGGGCTGGCTGGTGCATCGCACCCCGCTGGACAAGGGCGAAACCCGCTTTGTGCTGCAAACCCTGCGCGACCAGATCGGCCAACATGTCTGGCCCGTGCACCGCTTGGACAAAGGCACCAGCGGCGTGCTGGTCTTTGCGCTGAACGCCGAGGTGGCCCGCACGCTGGGCCTGGCTTTTGAAAGCGGCGATGGCCTGCAAAAAACCTACCGCGCCGTGGTGCGTGGCTGGCCCGCCGGCGAGGGCCTGATCGACCACCCCTTGAAGCGCATGCCCGACGACATGCGCACCGAGCGCCTGGAAGTGCAGCCAGCCCAAAGCCGCTTTGCCACCTTGCGCCGCTTTGAGTTGCCCATAGCCCAGTCCCTGCCCCAGCAAAGCTTTGCCAGCACCCGCTGCGCCGAAGTGGCGCTGCAGCCGCTGACGGGCCGCCGCCACCAACTGCGCCGCCACATGAAGCACATCGCCCACCCCATCATTGGCGATGCCACGCACGGCAAGGGGCCACTCAACCGGGCCGTGGCTGATTTGATCGGGCTGCAGCGGCTGTGGCTGCACGCACAAAGCCTGGAACTGCGCCACCCGGTCAGCGGGCAGATGCTGCGTTTGGTGTCGCCACTGCCCAGCGAGTGGGGACTTTGGGATGCTTTCACTGAAGCATCCATTCACCCTCCAAGCGGGCCTGACGCTGCCCCCTCTTTGCAGGAGCCCAGCCCGTGGGCTCCTACAAATCGGTGCGATTGTCACCCAACGGATAAGCATCTGCGCGGTTTTCCATAAGATGCATGTCTGCGCTTGCTATCGCGAGCCAAGCCTCCAACCACCCAGACTGAATTCCCATGAGCCTGCTGTTCACCCCCTTCACCTTCAACGCGCCCTCTGGCCCCCTCACCCTGCCCAACCGCATCGTGATCGCGCCCATGTGCCAGTACTCGGCCGACCACGGCCAAGCCACCGACTGGCACCTGACCCACTGGACCAACTTGCTCAACAGCGGCGCGGGCCTGTTCACCATCGAAGCCACCGCCGTGTCGGCCGTGGGCCGCATCAGCCCCGGTTGCCTGGGCCTGTGGGACGACGCGACGCAAGCGGCGCTGGGTGACAAACTGCACCGCGCGCGTCGCTTGGCCCCGGCCATGCCCGTGTGCATCCAGATCGGCCATGCAGGCCGCAAGGCATCGAGCGCAGCCCCTTGGGACGGCGGCATGCTGATCGCGCCTGAAAACGGCGGCTGGCAGCCGGTGGCCCCCAGCGCCCTGCCCCACCTGCCCAATGAAGCGGCCCCCACCGAGATGAGCCTGGCCGACATCGCACAACTCAAGGCCGACTTTGTCAACACCGCCCGCCGCAGCCACGAACTGGGCATTGAAGCCATCGAGTTGCACGCCGCGCACGGTTATTTGCTGCACGAGTTTTTGTCGCCCATTTCCAACCAGCGCACCGACGCGTATGGCGGCTCGTTTGAAAACCGCATTCGCTTGCCGATGGAAGTGTTCAAAGCCGTGCGCGAGGCCTTTGTTGGCACGCTGGGCATGCGCATTTCGGGCACCGACTGGGTCGATGGCGGCTGGACGGTCGAAGAAACCGCCGAACTGTCGGTGCAGCTCAAACAAGCTGGGGCGCAATTTGTGCACATCTCGTCGGGCGGTGTTTCGCCTTTGCAAAAAATCGCCTTGGGACCGGAGTACCAAGTGCACCTGGCCAAAGCCGTGAAAGCCGCCTCTGACCTGACCACCATCGCTGTGGGCCTGATCACCGAGCCTGCTCAGGCCGAAGCCGTGCTGCAGCGTGGTGACGCCGATTTGGTGGCCCTGGCCCGCAGCTTTTTGTACAAGCCGCGCTGGGGCTGGGAAGCGGCCGTGGCCTTGGGCGGCACCGTCGACTCACAACACCAGTACTGGCGCAGCTTGCCCCGCGAAGCCAAGAACATCTTCAACGACGCCAAGATCGGCATGCGCTGATTTGCAAACCCCATCAAGAGAGACAACCATGAACACACGTCGTCAAGTTTCCAAACTGCTGGCCCTGGCCAGCCTGTGCGCCCCGATGGCCTTGATGGCCCAGGCCTTCCCCAGCAAGCCGATCACCCTGGTCGTGCCCGTGCCGCCAGGCGGCTTGGTCGACACATCGGCCCGCTTGATCTCCGAGCCTTTGGGCCGTTTGATCGGCCAATCGGTCGTGATCGACAACAAGGGCGGCGCCAGCGGCAACCTGGCTTACCAACAAGTGGCGCGCAGCCCCAAAGATGGCCACACTTTGCTGGTGTCGTACTCGGGTTACCACATTGCCAACCCGATCCTCATGAGCAAACTGCCATGGGAGTTGAAAGATTTGACACCCGTGGGCCTCATCACCGTGGCCACCAACGTGGTGGCAGTGCACCCCTCGGTGCCGGCCAACAACATGCGTGATTTCATCGCGTTTTTGAAGCAGAACCCGGGCAAGCTGAACTACGCGTCTCAGGGCAACGGTTCGGTCTCACACATCGGCACCGAGATCTTCAAGCAACAAACGGCCGTGGATTTGGTGCATGTACCCTACAAGGGTTCGGGCCAGGCCATTGCCGACGTGTTGGCGGGCCAGGTGCAGGTGTTCATGACGACACCGCCCTCGGTGATGCAACACATCCAGGCGGGCAAGCTCAAGGCGTTGGCGGTGACCGGTAAAAAGCGTCACCCCGGCATGCCCCAAGTGCCCACCATGGCCGAGGCAGGTTACCCCAACATTGACCTCGAAGCTTGGGTCGCCCTGTACGCCCCAGCAGGCACACCCACCACCACCATCAACCAACTGGCCGATGCCGTCAAACGCAGCCTGGACTTGCCCGAGAGCAAGCAACGGGCTGACCAAGCGGGCATTGAGGTGCGCTTTCTGGCCCCGGCCGACATGAGCAAACTGCTGGACCGCGAAATCGCAGACTGGACCCAGGCCATCAAGACGGCCAACATCAAGCTGGATTGAAAAAAGCCCCGCAATGCGGGGCTTTTTTTAAGCAGCGATCAGTTGCTGAGCCAGCGCATACAAACGCGTGCCCGGCCGCGTCAAGTCGGTGACGATGCTGAAGTGGTTGAGGCCAGCCAGGTCTTCGCAAACGGGCACGGTCTTGGGGCCCCAAGCTTGGTGAATCAAGCGGTTGTGGCGCAAAAACTCGGGGCTCTCGTCACCTCCGGCCACGGTGTACAAAACGCCCTGCCTTGGCCGCTGCCATCTGGCGGGGCTGGCCATGCGCACATGGGCTGGGGTGATGCGCAGGTCGGCCTGCACAAATGGGGTTTTGCGAACCGGCTCGAGGTCAAACAGGCCCGAGATGGACAGGGCTTTGCGCACCAGGCCAGCGGGCAAATCGCGCCCCAGTTTTTTCCAATCGCAGCCGAGCAGCATGGCCGCCAAATGACCCCCTGCCGAATGGCCCATCACGCTGATGTTCTTGCGGTCACCGCCGTGCTCGGCAATGTGCCGCCAGACCCAGGCGGTGGCCTTGGCCATCTGCAAAGCGATGTCGGGGATGGTGACGGGCTGCTCGGGCGTGCCGGGGCACAGCGCGTAATTGACCACCACCACACAAGCGCCCATGTCACGCAAGGCTGGCGCCACAAACGAGTGGTCTGATTTGTCCAAGCTGCGCCAGTAGCCGCCGTGGATGAAGATGACCACGGGCGCGTTGGCGTCTTGGGCATGGAAGATGTCCAGCGTCTCGCCCGGGCCGTCGCCATACGGCAAGTCAAGTGTTGACTTCAGTTGGGCGCGGGCGCTTGCCGATGCGCTTTGCCAGTGCGCAAAGTGGTCGGCAAAGTCGGGCACCAAGGCCCGGTTGTTGTACATGCGATCGTGCCATTCGGCATTCTTGACGGTCATGCGGATCTCCTGGACATCAGATTTTCATTTCCAGACGCAACTGCACATTGCGCCAGTTGCGGTCGGTGGTGCGCGAGGACTCTTTGTAGGTGCCGTTGTCAAAGGTACTGGCCGTGATGTAGTCGCGCGGCTGCAAATTACTGACCGTCAGACGGATGGCGCTGGCGGGCGAAATGCGCCACAGCCCATAGACATCGGCCACCCGCTTGACGCCTTGATAAAAGAACTGCTGCTCGGTGCGGCGCGTGTCGTAGTCCGGGTTCCAGTTGAGGTTGCCGCCCAAAGTCAGGGGGATGCGGCGGATGCGGTAATCGGCGCCCAAGTTGGCCGTCATGTCAGGCTGCTGGTCCAGCCGGTTGTTGGGGCCGGGCACTTGCTTGACTTTGGAGCTGAAGAAGCTGACGTTGCTGCGGATGTCGATGGGCAAGGCGTCGGAGAAGGCTTGGTTGAGCCGGAACTTCGCTTCCAATTCCAGGCCTTGGGTCGATGCATCGCCAATGTTGATGGGGGAAGACACCCAACGGGTTTGATTCGGGGCCCAAAACAGCCCTGTTTGCTCGCTCACGGTGTAACGAATCAGGTCGCTGATTTCACGGCGAAAGACGTTGGCACTGAGCACCCCACCGCCTGCGAGGTAGCGCTCAAAGGCCACATCGATGCCCGTGGCCATCTCGGGCCTGAGGTCTGGATTGCCAATGCGGTCGGGCCGGGTGGGTCGGCTGATCTCTTCACCCGAGCTCACGGGGCGGGCCATGAGGTTGTGCAAAGTGGGGGTGCGGTAACTGCGCGTCAAGCTCATGCGCACCTGGTCTCGCTTGGCGGGATCGGGTTTCCACAAGGCATGCAGCAAAGGCGTCCAAACAGAACTGGTGTTGGATTTCAGGCCCAAGGTGTCGGTCGCCTCGGTCGTGAT
>CANGZO010000099.1 GCA_947458305.1 Comamonadaceae bacterium | reverse complement strand
TGACCCATTGGCCTTCCAGCCAAATGTCGGCATAGCCGTGCCAGATGAACACATCGGTCTGCATGGTTTGGCGCAAGCGCTCGGTGCTCAGGTGGTTGCGCACATCGGCATATCCCAGCCGGGCATGCAGGCCTGCGGCACGGCAGGCTGCGGCCATCAGCGCCGCCTTGGGCACGCACCAGCCCGAGCCCTGGGCAATCACCGAGCTGGCCCGCATGCCCTCGGTGGACAGCTCGATGCGGTAAGGGTCATAGCGAAACTGGTCGCGCACCGCCAGGTACAGCGACACGGCGCGCTCGCGGTCGTTGGCGCCTTGCGCGTGTTGGCGTGCCAGGGCGATCACGTCCGGGTGGTCGCTGTCGATCAAGGCCGTGGCGGCCAGCGTGGCGGGGGAGGGCAGGTCGTTCATGTGGATCACTGTAGCCTGCGTGCCAGCGCTGGGGTGTCACGCTGGCTATAGTGTCTTGATGGTGCTTTGACGGAGCTTGGAAAGCGCAACACAAGGAGACACGGGCATGGCCTCGGTTTTGAATTTCGGAGCGGTGCGAGTGCACCTGGGTGAAAAGTCGGGCAAATACCCCGACGGCAACCAGCTGATCGTGCAGGGGGCCGACATGCGGGTGGCCTTTGACACGCCCGAGGTGGCCAACCGCATCGGCCCCGAGCTCGACACGGTGGACCTGGTCATCCTGGGCCATGTGCATGAAGACCACATGGCCGGGCTGCACCGCCTGCCGCACGCCCCTGTGCAGGTGCACGAGGCCGACTTGGCCGCTGCCCAATCGTGGGACGGCATGTGCCAGCACTATGGCTATCCCGCCGATGTGCTGGATGCGATGCTGGCCATCGTGCAAAAAGACTTCCATTACCAACCCCGGCCCGACGCCACCGGCTACAGCGACGGCGCGCTGTGGGACTTGGGCGGCGGCGTGCGCGTGCGGGCGCACCACCTGCCGGGCCACACCGCAGGCCACTGCGCTCTGGTGGTCGAAAGCGAAGGCCTGGCCTTCATTGGCGACATCGACCTGAGCGGCTTTGGCCCGTATTACGGCGACGCCACCTCCAGTCTGAGCGACTTTCGGCAAACCCTGAAAAAAGTGGCCGAGCTGGACGCCCGCATCTGGGCCACCTCGCACCACAAGGCGGTCATCACCGACCGAGCGCAGTTTTTGGCCGACCTGGCCCGCTTTGCCAGCAAGATCGACGAGCGCAGCGCGCAACTGCTGGGCTATTTGCAAACTCCGCACAACCTGGACGAGCTGGTTGACCGCCGCCTGCTGTACCCCCAAGGCTACGACGTGCCCTTTGTGCCCTGCGCCGAGCGCCAAACCATCGCCATGCACCTGGCCGAGTTGCAGGCAATGGGGCAAATCCAGACGCTGGACGATGGCCGCTTTGTGGCGGTTTGATTTTTTTGCGCTTTGATTTTTTGTATCGCCATCACCCCGCAACCGAACAGGAGACCGCACATGACCCCCGAACAACTCTTGCAGCACCACGACCAAGCTCGTTTGTGGGGCCAGGCCCCCGGTGTGGTGGGTGGACCCGACATCGCAGCGGCCTACCAACAAGCCCTGGCTGTGCGTCAGTTGCGCCAGCAGCGCGGCGAAGTGCCCAAGGGCTACAAAATTGGCTTCACCAACCGCACGCTGTGGCAGCGCTACGAGGTGTTTGGCCCCATGTGGGGCACGGTCTGGGACACAGGCCTCAGCTTTGCCGAGCCCGTCGCAGCAGGGACGGCCGAGGGCAGCATCGACCTCGCCCACACCTGCCAGCCCCGGCTGGAGCCTGAAATTGTCTTCGGCATGAAGGCCACGCCCCCAGTCAACGCCAGCCTGCAGCAATTGTTTGAGGCCATCGACTGGCTGGCCCCCGGTTTTGAAGTCGTGCAGTCGCACTGCCTGGACTGGAAGTTCACCGCCACCGACACCATGGCCGACAGCGGCTTGCACGCCCGCCTGCTGGTGGGCCAGCGCCTTCCCGTTCAGCAACTGGCCGCCGATGCGCAGGCCCTGCACACCTTGCTGGCGCAGGCCCGCGTCACGCTCTTCAAAAACGGCCAGGCGGTGGAGCAGGGCAGCGGCACCAATGTACTCGACAGCCCGCTGAATGCCTTGCACCACTTTTTGAAAGAACTGCGGCAATGCCCCGGCGCGGTCGACCTGCAAGCGGGCGACGTGATCACCACCGGCACCTGGACCGACGCTTGGCCGCTACAAGCAGGTGAAAGCTGGCGCGCCGAGTTTTCTGCGCCGCTGGGTAGCCTCAGCGCCCATACTTGTTGAGATGCTATGAAGTCTTGAGCAACAGGCAAGAGATGGAATTTTGTGGGAGCTCACCCCGTGGGCGATGGTCAGCCTAGGCGGTATGCGTGAAATCGCCCACAGGGGTGGGCTCCTACAGCAGTAGGTCGGAGGCTTCAGCCCCGACATGGAGTCCTCGCCAAACCTATTGCTTTGTTGTCCCCCGATAGGGATTGATATTTGTATTCGAACGAATACAATTCAAGCATGTACCAAGTAGAGACCACAAAAGACTTTGATGCTTGGCTGGATGGACTCAAGGACAGTCTGACCCGCAAGCGCCTTGGAATGAGGCTGCGTAAAGCGCAACTCGGAAACCTGGGTGACGTGAAGCCTGTGGGTGAGGGGGTCTGGGAAATGCGCGAATTTTTTGGACCAGGTTGGCGCATGTACTACATCCAGCAAGGTTCTGTGTTGATTGTGATGCTTGGCGGTGGCGACAAGTCCACTCAAGCGGTTGACATTGCCGCGTCTGTTCAGTTGGCCCGTTTGTTCAAGGAGTGAACCATGAAACCCCATACCCGACCCTTCGACATCACCGAGATGCTGCAAGACGATGAAAGCATTGCCGAGTACCTGACTTTGGTGATGGAAGATGGTGATCCTGCTCTGTTGGCAGCCACTTTGGGCGATATTGCCCGTGCCCGTGGCATGACACAGATCGCGAAAGACGCGGGCATCGGCCGCGAGGCTTTGTACAAAGCGCTTCGTCCAGATGCCAGCCCTCGGTTTGATACCGTCGCCCGCGTGTGCAAGGCCTTGGGCGTGAAGTTGGTGGCGCAGCCGGTAGCGGGGTGAGTCCATCTGTCGGCTGGCTTCACAGTCGCAGAGCCCCGCATGGCCTTGAGGGTCCGACATCACTGGGCAAAAAAACGCCCCGGGCCGCAAAGCCCGGGGCGTCAATCAACAAAAATGTCAGGCAACTGCAGGAAGCATGACGAGGTCAGTATACTGTAAATATAAACAGTATTTTGATATGCCCATTGCCACACCTGCATCCACCGTTTTCCCTATGTACGCCCCAGACAGCCCCCAAGCCCTGCCCCCCGGAAACTGGTGGCTGCAGGCCTTGCCCGCCAGCATTGCGGCGGGTTTCCCGTCGCCCGCCGAAGACCATCAGGTCGAGCGCATCGACCTCATGCAGCAGCTGGTCAAGCACCCACAGGCCACCTTCTACATCCGCGTGCGCGGCGAAAGCATGCGCGATGCGGGCATCCTGGACGGCTCGGTGGTGCTGGTGGACCGCGCCATCACCCCGGCCGACGGCCAGATCGTGCTGGCCGTGGTCGATGGCGACTTCACCTGCAAAACCCTGCGCCTGAATGCCCAAGGCCTGCGCCTGCAAGCGGCCCACCCCGACTACCCCGACATCGTGCCCAAAGACGGCCAAAGTGTGGACGTCTGGGGCGTGGTGGTGGCGACCATCCACCAACACACCACTTGATCGACCCTGACATGGCCACCATTTCCCCCCGCCACCGCCGCGACGACTTTGAAGAAAGCCGAGTCTACGAATACCCGCAGCACCTGCGCGAAGCCATCGAAGACGCGCCGACCGGGGCGGGCGTTTACATCTTCCATGGCCAAGAGGGCGACTTGCCGCTGTACATCGGCAAAAGCATCAACATCCGCGCGCGCTTGCTGTCGCACCTGCGCACGCCCGATGAGGCGCGCATGCTGCGCCAGACTCAGCGCATCAGCCACATCCGCACGGCGGGCGAGATCGGGGCGCTGCTGTTGGAGGCGCAAATGATCAAGGCCCAGCACCCCTTGTTCAACCAAAAACTGCGCCGTAACCAACAGCTGTGCAGCCTGCAAATGACGGGCGAGGTGCCGCAAGTGGTCTACGCCCGCGACATCGACTTTGCCAACCAGCCCGAGCTGTATGGCCTGTACGCCAGCCGCCACGCTGCGCTGGATGCGCTGCGCGCCATCGCCGACCAAAACAAGCTGTGCTACGGCCCGCTGGGCCTGGAAAAACTGCCCCCCGGCAAAGCCTGCTTCAGGGCCGCGATTCGCCAATGTGCGGGCGTGTGCCGGGGCGACGAAAGCCCTGAGACGCACCGCGAGCGTTTGTTCAGCAGCCTGCTGGCGCTGCGTGTGGAATGCTGGCCCTACCCGGGTGCGGTGGGTTTGGTCGAGCGCGATGGCGAATTCACGCAAATCCACGTCGTGAAGCACTGGTGC
Organism: Comamonadaceae bacterium; assembly: GCA_947458305.1. Lineage (GTDB taxonomy): Bacteria > Pseudomonadota > Gammaproteobacteria > Burkholderiales > Burkholderiaceae_C > Limnohabitans_A. The sequence goes on along the minus strand of CANGZO010000099.1, from coordinate 3,766 downwards.
TACTTGGGCAGCGCCCCCACCCCCGAAGCCGCCCGCCAGCTGAGCCAAACCGCCAGCCAAGTGGCGGCCTATTTTGATGCCGATGGCTACAAGATTTTGTGCCGCCCGGTGCTCACGCAAAGTGTGGACATTGTGTTGTTGTGAACCCGAGTGACACGTCAGAGCATTCGGTTGAAGCTCCCACCCAGCGCAATCCAACGCAATCCAACGCACCCCAACCCCATCATCATGAAAATCCACCTGCAAACGCCCGAAGAAATTCGCCCGCAAATTTGGAAAGAGCTGGGCCGTGCCAGTCTGGACCGGCACCACGAATGGCGCACGCCAGTGCTGGCCTCTGCCGATGCGGACGGCTTGCCCGATGCACGCACCGTGGTGCTGCGGCAGGTAGACGCCGTAGCCGGGCAGCTGACTTTTTACACCGACAGCCGCAGCCCCAAAGTGGCCCAACTGCAGGCTCAAGCTTCAGCGATGCTGGTGTTTTGGAGTGCCCGTTTGAGCTGGCAATTGCGGGTGCGGGTGACCTGCTCGGTCATCACTTCTGGCCCAGAGGTCGAGGCGCTTTGGCAAGGGGTCAAACAGTCGGCGGCTGCGGGTGATTATTTGTCGCCACTGCCGCCGGGTGCGGTGTTGCCACCCAGCAGTGGCACGGCAGATGCAGCCAAGGCCAATGCCCCCGCGCCCACACACAGCTTTGCCGTGCTGCATGCGCAGGTCCTGCAGATGGACTGGCTGGAGTTGTCGCGCGAAGGTCACCGCCGGGCGCAGCTGAGCGCCAACATTTGGGATTGGCTCACGCCCTGAATGCTTTCAGCCCCTGCTTTTGAGCCGTTGGCTCTTGCGGCTTTTTTCAAAAAACGCGTCGGGTTTGGTTTGCACCCACCGGATGAACCGGGCCATCTCTTCGGGCCGCTTCAAGGCTTCGACCGTGGCATAGGTGCGGGCCAATTCGGTCTCGGTGAACAGCGCATGGATCTGGCGGTGGCAAATGCGGTGAAGCAGCACGGTGTGCGCGCCCCCATGTGACTTGGGCACCAGGTGGTGCGCATCTTGTTGGCTGGGCGGAACAGGCCGCTCGCACAGCGGGCACAGCACGTCGCCACTGCGCGGTGCGGGCAAGGCTTCAAGCTGGGCTTGAATGAGCTTTTTGCGAATGCGCCCCGTCATGGCTGAAAGACTGTGTTGACCATCTTCCAAGGCTACAACAGACCACCCTGAGCGCAGGCTGCACCGGGCGATTGAGCCCGGCGCCTTTCAGGACATCAGGGCAACAAGTCAATCAAGATCTCGTTGCGCCGGTTCCACGGCAAGGTGAACGGATCGTCGTAGCGGGCCACCTGGGCCGTGGGACTGAGCTTGAGTTGGCGAGCTTGCGCCCAAGCCCGCAGGCGTTCGGTCTGCTCCTGGATGCTCGCTTGTGTGGTGAAGCCGCTAAAGCGCACGGCCACCGTCTCGTGCTCGGCCACAGGGCGCAGCTGAATCTGGGGGTTCAGTGGCTTGGGCAAGGTCTGCATGCTTTCGGCGGCAGGCATCACAAAATGCACTCGCCAGCCTTCTGAATCGGGGGCGACGGTGACAGGCGCCGTCATCGAAATTTTGCGCTGAGCGCCCACCTCGGCTTGGACGTTGTCACCAAAAATATAAGACGCGATGCGCCGAAAGCCATTGCGGCTGGCCGCGTCAAAGTCGCCACTGATTTGGGTCTGCGCCACAGTGAACGCGGCGTAGCGGCGCACCTCAAAAGGGGGCTCAGAGACCAGCACGGTGTAACGCGGTTCTTCAACGGCCATGGCGGCTCCACAAAAAAGAAACAAGACAGAAAAAAGCCAACGCATAAAAGCTCGCTTGCAAAAAGGTGTGATGGGGCATTAAAGCAAATGGGGGCCAGGCCGTTGGTCCGCTGGCGCACACCTGCGGGTGCAGGGCGTGGTTTGACTCAATTTCATGCTTCAGCCGAGGGTGAATGTGTGCGAAGCCAGTCTTTGAGCGCAGCATCAATGCGCGTCTGCCAACCGTGACCTGTGGCACGAAAAGCCGAAGAGACCTCGGGCGACAAACGAATGGTGGTGGGCACTTTTCGGTCTGACTTGACGCTGCCAACGGGGCGCCCTGCGCCACGCGCCCGAATCGTTTGAGGCGTGTGGCTCGCTGCCAGTTCACCCTTGAGTGCCTGATCGACTGAGCGCAGCAAAGCCGCTTCAAATTCGAGCATTTCGGGGTCCACAGAGGGAGCTTGAGTGGTTTTGGATTTAGGCATCGAATCGCTCCTTCAGTTTCAGCAGCAGTTCAGGTCTAAGGTTGTCAAACTTGGCTTTGGCGTACACCAACAAAAGAACAATCTCTCCGCTGGCCAAGCGGTTGAAATAGATCACCCTGGCACCGCCGCTCTTGCCCATGCCCTGGCGCGTCCACCGCACTTTGCGCAATGGGCCAGCCCCAGGAATCACGTCCCCAGCCGTTGGGTTTTCGCTGATCCAGGCGATGAACTCGAACCGTTCTGAATCAGTCCAGACCTTGGCTGACCAAGCGATGAAGTCTGGGGTCTCGTGAACCGTGAACATGAATTAATTGTACTAGCAAAAAATTGGTCTAATGATGTTCGTTGCTTTAAGTCACGGCATTCATGGCGCGCTTAGAAAATCAGCCCCTGACCAAGCGCATCACTTCGCCTGCATCCAGCGTGGACGCGCGGGCCCGGATGTCGCCCAAGTGCTGTTGTTGCAGGGTTTTGCCGCTGCCCAAAAGACCTTGGTAAGTTTGGCGCAGCAAGTCGGTGGACATCACGCGACCGCCTGCGTAATAGCGTTTGGCCAAATGGCCAAGCGCGTAAGTGCTGGCAAATGAAAACGCCATGCCCGTGGCTTGGCTGGTCAGACCACCCAGCAGCTTGCCGCCAGCCTTGCCGATCAAACCGCCCAACAGCTTGCGGCCAAATTCTTCGATGTATTGCGAAGTCAGGCCTACGCCCGCAGCCGCAATGAACTCTTTGATGTGGCCTTGGTCGAGCGACACGCCATGGGCCTGGCCCACGCGGTAAACCATTTTGATTTGCAGCGGAATGATGGCCATCGACGCCCAGGATTGGGGCAGCAACTCCAGCGCGCCATTCAAGATGGCGTAGTTGAGGATGGAGCGGTCGATGGCGGCGTTGTCCACAGCGGGTGCAGCGGGGGCTGCAGCAGGTGTGGTGGGGGCAGCGGGTGTACTGGGCTGGGGGGCAATGGCGCTGGGCAAGACGGCGACCGCGGCCGCGGCCGGGGCGTGCAGTGGTGCGGCAGCTTCTTCGGCATAAGCGGCTTGGGCCAAAGCTTGGGTGTAGCTGCTGGCCTCGGGCTCGGCGCTGCCCAGCTGCAGGTCGGTTTTGAGGCGCTGCAAAAACGCTTCTTCAGCCGGGCTGCACAGGCCGTCGGCGTGGCACACCGCAGTGGCCCATTCATAGGCCAGTTGGCGGTGCATCGGGTCTTGCAGTTGCGCGGCGGCTTGCTGCGCCGACAAACGCCCCAAGAGCGCGGCCTGCACAGCCTGCGCCAGTTGCTTGGCGCCGCCTTGCTCGTCGAGCTGCAAAGACAGGTCGCGCACAAAGTCGCGCTCGGCTTGGGACTTGTCGCCATCGGCCATGGCGGCGTGAACCATGATGGCCAAAAGCGCTTGCTGGGTGGGTGCGTTGATCATGTGACTTGGAAGAGGTTGCAGACAAAAATCAATTCAAGCACATGAGGCTAAAAGCGTGCTCTTTGATGCGGGGCAATGACCTGTGGCTGGAGGG
>CANGZO010000098.1 GCA_947458305.1 Comamonadaceae bacterium | reverse complement strand
ATCGCGGTGGACCGCTCCAAATCCAGCCAACTGTATTCAAGACCTTCATCGGTCTGAACCGCCACCCTTTTCATATCGGATGGAAAAGAGGCCCTGAGGGCAGAAAACAGATTGTCTTGGGTCATGACGGCAAAAATCAAACGTGAAAAAGGGCCTGATCACAGGCCCGGAGAAGTCAGCCCCAAGCTCAATCGAGTTTGGCGCCCGATGCCTTCACCACTTGGGACCACTTGGCCAATTCTTTCTTGATGAAAGCTTCGAACTGAGCGCCCGTGAGGTTGGGGAATTCAGCGCCTTGGTTGGCCCACACGGCTTTGGCTTCGTCGGTCTGGCAAGCACGGCGGAACTCTTCGATCGCTTTGGCCTGTGCGTCTGGGGTGGTGCCTCTGGGGGCCCACACGCCATACCAAGTGGAGACCGTGTAATCGGGCAAGCCCAACTCGCTGGAGCACGGCACATCGGGAAACGCCGCATTGCGCTTGGTGCCCGAGACCATCAAGGCCTTGATCCGCCCACCCTTGATGTGGGCAGCGGAGGACCCGAGCCCATCGAACATCATGTCCACGTTGCCCGCAATCAGGTCTTGCAATGCGGGGCCTGCGCCACGGTAAGGGATATGGGTGATGAAGGTTTTGGTTTGAAGCTTGAACAACTCACCGGCCAAATGGTGCGAAGTGCCGCTGCCCGCTGAACCGTAATTCAAACGACCAGGGTTCTTTTTGAGCATTTCCAAGAAAGACTTGAAGTCATTGGCCGTGATTTTCTTGGGGTTGACCACCAGCACCTGGGGGACGGCCGCCACTTGGATCAAGGGGATCAGGTCACGTTCCAGGTCGTAATCCAGGCGTGGGTACATGCTGGGTGCGATGGTGTGGTGCACTGCCCCCATGAGGTAGTTGTATCCGTCCGGGGCAGCCTTGGCAGCGATGCCAGCGCCCAAAGTACCGCCCGCGCCACCGCGGTTGTCAATGATCATTTGCCGGCCGGTCAGCTTGGCAAATGCGGCAGACATCGGACGTGCAAAGGCGTCGGTGCCCCCGCCTGCGGGAAAAGGAACAATCATGTTGACCGGCTTGGTCGGCCAAGCGCCTTGGGCTTGAGCCCACATGGGCAGGGAACCGGCGGCGGCTGACACGACTTTCAAAAAATCGCGACGTTGGCGCAAAGTGATGCTTGTTTTCATGGGGAGTCTCCTGATGATGGAAGGCGCATCATAAAGACTGAAACACAACCCAAATGAATCAAGGTGTTTAACAAGACCTAGGGTTTTCCAGAAGGCTGGCCATCATGGGACACCTGAGTGTCGAATCAAAATCAACCAAGTGCGTCACAGAGATGTTCATCAATTAAAAAGCTCTCGGGAATGCCCATTGACTGAAAACGCAGTGGAATGGCTGCAGGTGGCAGCACCCTGCTTGAGCCTGAGGCCACTCAGGCTGCCGCCAGCCGACCCGGGCGGCTTGTGGCCCCCCGTGCACCGTAGCGACTCATGTCAAGCCCTTCGGTGCGGATGGCCGGCTGGCGACCTGAGATCACATCGGCCAACAGTTGTGCACTGCCGCAGGCCATGGTCCAGCCCAGTGTGCCGTGACCCGTGTTGAGGTAAAGCCCGTTCAGCGGCGTTGCCCCTACCAGTGGTGTGCCGTCAGGCGTCATGGGGCGCAAGCCGGTCCAGAACTGGGCCTGAGTCAGGTCACCACCCGGAAAGAGTTCACGCGTCACTTTTTCGAGCGTGGCGCGGCGACGCGGATTCAGGCGCAGATCAAAGCCCGCCAGCTCGGCCATGCCGCCCACACGCAGGCGATCGCCCAGCCGCGTCAGCGCAATCTTGTAGGTCTCGTCCAGCACGGTGGACTGCGGTGCCAGCGAAGCATCCGACAACGGCATGGTGAGCGAATAGCCCTTGACTGGGTACACCGGAATGTCCAGGCCCAGGGGCAGCAGCAAGTCACGCGAATAGCTGCCTGCGGCCAGTACCACTGCATCGGCTTGCAGCTGCTCGCCTGGTACCCCGGCCGCACAGCTCAGTTGAAGCCCTGTGACGCGATCACCCTCGCGCACCAAAGACTGCACCGAGCAAGACATGCGCAGTTTCAAACCCACAGCCCTGGCGCGCTCCACCAACTGGCGGGTGAACAAATGGCAGTCCCCGGTTTCATCGTTGGGCAGCCGCAAACCACCGCTGATCGGCACCTGCGCCCTGGCCAGCGCAGGCTCTGCACGGCCGACCCCGGCCGCGTCCAGCAGCTCATAGGGAACGCCGCATTCCTGCAACACGGCCACATCCCGGGCCGCAGCATCCAACTGGGCCTGGCTGCGAAAAAGCTGCAAGGTGCCCTGGCTGCGGGCGTCGTAGTCCATGCAGGTTTCGGCACGCCAGGCCCGCAAACAGTCGCGGCTGTACTCGGACAGGCGCATCATGCGCTCCTTGTTGACGGCATAGCGGTCGGCTGAGCAGTTGGCCAGCATGGCCGCCATCCAGCGCCACTGGAAGAGGCTGCCATCTGGGCGACATGCCAACGGCGCATGTTTCTGAAACAGCCACTTCAGGGCTTTGAGCGGGATGCCCGGTGCTGCCCAAGGCGTGGAATAGCCCGGCGAGATCTGACCGGCATTGGCAAAACTGGTCTCCTGCGCCACATCAGGCTGCCTGTCCACCAAGGTCACATCGGCCCCTTGGCGCAACAGCGCCCACGCCGTGCTCACCCCGATCACCCCACCACCCAGTACCACCACTTTCATGTCAGCCTCGCTATTGACTTGAGATTCAGTGATGTTATGGATTCAATGCAGGATATTTTTCTGAAATGTTGTTTAATGACGGGAATTTCAACTGAATAAATGGGCCCACTCAGGGCTTGACCGCACAATGTCTGACCCAGACCGCATTGACCTCAAAATCCTCGATCTGCTGCAACGCAATGGCCGCATGTCGGTCACCGAAGTGGGGGAACAAGTTGGCCTGTCGACGTCACCTTGCTCTGAGCGCATCAAAAGGCTTGAGAGGCAAGGGCTGATCACCGGCTACCACGCCCGGGTCGATGCCTCAGCTTTGGGCAAGCCTTTGCTGGTTTTCATCGAAATCACGCTGTCGCAAAAATCGCCGCAAGTGTTTGAGACTGTTCGGCGCGAGGTGGGCCTGATGCCCGAAGTGCTTGAATGCCACTTGGTCTCGGGCAGCTTCGATTACCTGGTGAAGGCCCGTCTGCGCGCGATGAACGATTACCGGGAGTTGCTGGGCACCATCCTCGACAAGATTCCGGTACCCGCACAGTCCAACAGCTATGTGGTGATGGAAGAAATCAAGGAAAGCACAGTCCTGGCACTGGACCGCTAAGCCAGCCACGAAAACTGGGCCTCAGGCTAAACGGCGAGCCCTCCAGCTACACCTGCTTTGCGCAATGCTCAATCGGTCAATTCGAGCACGGTGGTATGACCCTGGGCCATAGGCCAGGTCAAACCCACGATTTTTTCGCCGTTGAAGCTTGCGCCCACGCTGCGCTGGGTGCCGTCATTCAGGCGCAAGCGGCTGGAAGCGACACCGGCGCCGGGTGGCACGCCTGGCAAGTTGCTTGGCCCATCCAGGCTCATGGCGTCACGCCCCGGATCGAAATACCCCCGGGGCCGCGTGAAGCTGAGCACCGCCTGCGCTGCCCGGTCGGCGTCACTCGCACGCTCTGGCCGCATGTTCAGCCACTGGCTCGATCTGGGCAATGGGCTGCGGTAAATGTGCGTGATGGCGTAACCGGTCGCCTGGATCACGAACTCATAGGTCGTGTCGCCTCTCCCCCGAAAGGGCCCCCACTTGCCATCATCCCCGGTGGTTTGGACATGGACCGCTGGCCCCCGGCGCTGGCCCGTTGCCGGGTCAGTGGCAAAAACCTCCATGCGAGCGCCGCGCAAAGGCAGGTTGTTGACGAAATTGCCGCTTCCTGAGTCCATCGGGTCCAGACCCAAGCCCACCAATTTGCCGTTCAACACCACCTCGTTCTGCCGAACCACACGCGAGCTTGGCGCTTGCCCGGTGATGAAGCGGTATGTGGCCTCAAAGGCGGCTTGAGAGTAAGACGTTTCTCGGTGGTCAATTTTGGGAATGACCACGTTGGTGGCCCCTTTGAGTTCAGGACCCTCGAAGCCCACCATCGTGGGTCTGCCCTTCATGCCCAGCCACAGGCCATCTGGCTGCGCAAATTTATCGTTGTTGTCCGAACGGATGGTCATCCAGCGTGTGGGGCCACAGACTTCATCGCCTTGGGCATTTTTGGGGGCATTGAGTTGCTTGAGGAATGGACCCGTGCCTGAAAATTCGTTGGCCTCATTCAGGCCAGGAATAGCCTGCACCCCATGGTTGGGCGTACCACCCAGCACAGCGTGACTGACCACGGCGGCACCGCCACCGTTGCAAATGAAGTTGCGAATCGCATTGCCGCCACGCGAGTTGCCCACCAAAATCACTTGGCTTGCCCCGGTTCGGCGCAAGACGGCCTGCACCTCGCTCTGTAAAAAGGCCATGTGTTCTTGCGTGGACGATCGTCCGGCTTGCGCTTTGTTGTCAGCGTCGCGAGCCAGTGGGTAAGGCATGTCGATTGGGTGCAAGCGGTCGGTGGGCCAGCCGTTGGACTCGAAACGCCAGATGGTGGACTGCCACAAGGCAGCGGAATCACCGTTGCCATGCACGAACACGATGGGTGTTCGCTCTGCCTGGTTTCTGGGCTCCGGCCCTGCGCAAGCGCTCAGCAGCAGCAAGGCGGCTGAAAAAAGTCCCAATGAGCGACGCTGAAGGTTCATGGCATTCCAATCATGTGCATGGCAAAGCACACATCCTCCTGCGACAGAGGCCGAAAGCCTGACTCCTGCACGTCAGTTGGCCTTGTTTTGGGCCCGGCCGAATCCAAACCACAAATAAGCACCCAAGGCGATCATGGGCACACACAGCCACTGTCCCATGCTCATGCCCAAGGAGAGCAAGCCCAAGTGCGCATCGGGCTCTCTGAAAAATTCGGCCACAAACCTGAAGGAACCGTAACCGAGCAAAAACGCACCCGAAACCTGCCCCATGGGGCGGTCTTTGCGGGCGAACCACCACAGCAACACAAACAGCAACACGCCTTCCAGCGCAATTTGGTAAAGCTGCGAGGGATGGCGCGGCAATTCACCCGCCCCACGGAACACCATGCCCCAAGGCAAGGACGGATCGGCCACACGGCCCCAAAGTTCACCGTTCATGAAATTCCCCACCCGCCCTGCAGCCAGGCCAGTGGGCACGCAAGGCGCCACAAAGTCCATGACCTGCAAAAAAGGGCGCTGGCGAGTTCGGGCAAACCAGACCATGGCCAGCATCACCCCCAGCAAACCACCATGAAAACTCATGCCGCCCTGCCAAATGGCCATGATTTCCAGCGGGTTAGACAAGTAATACGCTGGTTTGTAAAACAAGCAATAACCAACGCGACCGCCCAAGACCACACCCAGCACGCCCAAGAACAAGATGTCTTCCACATCTCTTTTTTGCCATTGCGGCAGATTGGCGAAAGGCAGATGCCCCAAGCGCCGGGTGCCCAGCCAGTAAAAAAGACCAAATGCGGCCAAGTAGGTCAAACCATACCAATGGATGGCCAAGGGTCCCAGTTGCAAGGCGACGGGATCGATTTGTGGGTGAATCAGCATGCCCGGATTGTGCACCGTCAAGATGCCCTGAATGACCCGGGTCAAATGCCGTGGTCAAGCGGCTTGGGTTTTAGACTGACCGCTAGAATGTGACAAATTTTTTTCTACCCCGAAGAGACGCCACCATGACCGACAAAATCATTCCGATCAAACCCATCAACGAACGCAGCGCCAACATCACCGCGGGCAAATCACGCGCACCCAACCGCTCGATGTACTACGCCATGGGTTACGAAGAAGGCGATTTCGTCAAACCCATGGTGGGCGTGGCCAACGGCCACAGCACCATCACACCTTGCAACAGCGGCCTGCAAAAACTGGCCGATGCGGCCGTTGAAGGCATCGAAGAAGCGGGCGGCAATGCCCAAATCTTCGGCACGCCCACCATTTCCGACGGCATGGCCATGGGCACCGAGGGCATGAAGTACTCATTGGTATCTCGCGAGGTGATCGCCGATTGCGTCGAAACCTGCGTTCAGGGCCAGTGGATGGACGGCGTTTTGGTGGTCGGTGGTTGCGACAAGAACATGCCAGGCGGCCTGATGGGCATGCTGCGCGCCAATGTGCCCGCCATCTACGTTTATGGTGGCACCATCTTGCCGGGTCGCTACCAAGGCAAAGACCTGAACATCGTCAGCGTTTTTGAAGCGGTTGGTGAAAATGCCGCCGGCAAACTCAGCGACTTTGATTTGAAAGAAATCGAAAAGCGTGCCATACCCGGTACCGGCTCTTGTGGTGGCATGTACACGGCCAACACCATGTCTTCTGCTTTTGAAGCTTTGGGTATTTCTTTGCCCTACTCTTCGACCATGGCCAACGTGCACGAAGAAAAAGTTCAATCTGCCAAAGAGTCGGCCAAAGTCTTGGTCCAAGCCATTCAAAAAGGCATCAAACCCAAAGACATCGTCACACGCAAATCCATCGAGAACGCGGTGGCCGTGATCATGGCCACCGGCGGCTCGACCAACGCGGTGCTGCACTTCTTGGCCATTGCCCACTGTGCGGGCGTGGAATGGAGCATCGATGACTTTGAGCGCATCCGTCAACGCACCCCCGTTTTGTGTGACCTGAAGCCCAGCGGCAAGGCTTTGGCGGTTGACTTGCACGTGGCCGGTGGCATCCCTCAAGTGATGAAGATCTTGCTCAATGCCGGCTTGTTGCACGGAGACTGCATCACCATCTCAGGCCAAACCATTGCCGAGGTTTTGAAGGATGTGCCTGACGCTCCGCCGAATGACACCGTCATCCACTCCATCGAAAAAGCCATGTACAAGCAAGGCCACTTGGCCATCTTGAAGGGCAACTTGTCGCCTGAAGGCGCTGTGGCCAAGATCACGGGCCTGAAAAACCCGGTCATCACGGGCCCTGCACGTGTCTTTGACGATGAGCAATCAGCCCTGGAAGCCATTTTGGCCGGCAAAATCGTGGCGGGCGACGTGATGGTTTTGCGCTACCTCGGACCCAAAGGCGGCCCTGGCATGCCCGAGATGCTGGCCCCTACGGGTGCCCTGATCGGAGCAGGCTTGGGCGAGACGGTGGGACTGATCACCGACGGCCGCTTCTCGGGGGGTACATGGGGCATGGTGGTGGGTCACGTGGCGCCCGAAGCGGCAGTGGGCGGCAACATCGCTTTTATCAACGAGGGTGACAGCATCACCATCGACGCGCACAAGCTCCTTTTGGAGCTGCATGTGCCCGAAGCCGAATTGGCCAAACGCCGTGAAGGTTGGAAGGCTCCTGCCCCGCGTTACACCCGCGGCGTTCAAGCCAAATTTGCTTTCAATGCTTCCAGTGCCAGCAAGGGCGCCGTTTTGGACATGTTTTGATCCATCACCCGCATCCATGAAAAAAGCCACCGCAAGGTGGCTTTTTCGTTCTTGGCCCTGGCCAACAGCTCAGGACTTCAAGAGACAGATCAAAGGCCCACGGCAGCGATGCCCGCCTTGGCGATCTGTGCGTCTTCATTGGACTTGACACCACTGACGCCGACAGCGCCCAGACAAAAGCCATCTTTCATGATCGGCACGCCACCTTCCAGCATGCCGTGGATGGTGGGCGCTGACAAGAAGGAGGTGCGCCCGCCATTGATGACATCTTCGTACACCTTGCTTTCACGGCGCCCCAAAGCGGCCGTGTGGGCTTTGGACGGGGCAATGTGGGAAGACACAGGGGGGGCGCCATCCAAACGGGTGAAATGGAGCAAATGCCCCCCCGCGTCCACAATGGCGATGCTCACCGCCCAGTTATTTTTGAGGGCTTCGGCCTCGGCCGCTGCGGCAATCGCTTTGACATCGGACAGTTCAAGAGTGGATTGGGTCTTCATGGCAGGTTCATTCAAAAAAAGGAAAAACAGAGCATACACGCGTCAGATCAGCAGATTGAGCACCTCAAAGCAAAACTGATTCAACTGGATAACCCCATCATCTATGGGAAATCAGCAAAACAAGGTCCAAGGACGAAACTGGCCTCTACAATGGAAAGACCTTTTTTAAAGGCTTATCTAGGAGATACACCATGAGCGACCTTCGCACCCTCAATTCCGCTGGCTGGGGCCATGTGGACCTGGCGGCACGCAACCGCGTTCTGCGCAACACCTATTGGCTGCTGGCT
>CANGZO010000097.1 GCA_947458305.1 Comamonadaceae bacterium | reverse complement strand
CTGGGCATGCACGAGTCCACCATCAGCCGCGTGACCACGGCCAAATACATGTCCACGCCGCAAGGCACGTTTGAGCTGAAGTATTTCTTTGGCTCGGGCCTGGGCACCGACAGCGGCAGCGCCGCGTCCAGCACCGCCGTGCGGGCGCTCATCAAGCAATTTGTGGCGGCGGAAAAACCCGCCAAGCCGCTGTCGGACAACCAGATCTCCGAGATGCTGAAAGAGCAAGGCATCGACTGCGCCCGCCGCACGGTGGCCAAGTACCGCGAAGCCCTGAAGATCGCGCCCGCCAACCTGCGCAAAACCCTTTGAGAAACGTTTCCCTGTGAATTCTTTGAATCTGTTCATGCCTTGCGCCGCTGGCGTTGAGGGCTTCTTGGCCGACGAGGTCCACGCCATCACGGGCCTGACGGGCCACGACCTGCTCACAGGCCGCGGCGGCGTGATGGCCCGAGCCTCGTGGCGCGACGCCATGCGCATCAACCTGCACAGCCGCCTGACCCAGCGCGTACTGGTGCAGCTGTCGGTGACCGACTACCGCAACGAAAACGACCTGTACAACGCAGCCAGCGAAGTGGCCTGGGAAATCTGGTTCACGCCCAAGCAAACCTTCAAGATCGACATCACCGCGCAGCACAGCCCGCTCAACAGCCTGAACTTTGCGGCGCTCAAAATCAAGGACGCGGTGGCCGACCGTTTTCGCGCCAAACGCGGCGAGCGCCCCAGCGTCGACACCAGCTGGCCCGATGTGCGCATCTATGCACACCTGACGCCCGAAACGGCCACGCTCTACATCGACACCTCGGGCGAGCCTTTGTTCAAGCGCGGCTGGCGCACCGACAAGGGTGATGCGCCTTTGAAGGAAACCCTGGCCGCGGCCATGATCGCGGCCAGTGGCTGGGACGCCACCGTGCCCCTGTACGACCCCTGCTGCGGCAGCGGCACCATCCCGATCGAAGCCGCGCAAATTGCCTGTGGCATCGCACCCGGTTTGCAACGTCGCTTTGGCTTTGAGAAATTGCTGCCCTTTCAAAACCACGTGTGGCAAGGCCTGATCGAAGAAGCGCGTGACCACGAACACGAACCCACCGCACCGATTTTTGGCAGCGATGTGGCCTTTCGCATGGTCGACTTTGCCGAGCGCAACGCCGAACGCGCAGGCGTGTCGGGTGTGATCGAGTTCCGGGGCGGCGACGCGCTGCAACGCATGCCGCCCAGCGAGACGCCCGGCGTGATGCTGCTCAACCCGCCCTATGGCGAGCGCATTGCCGCAGCCGGTGTGGCCGGGCGCGGGCGCGACAGCTTCCAGCCAGGTGCCCTTTCGGATGCACGTGCCAACTCCCGAGCCGCCGCCCCAAGTCACCACCGCGAAACCGCCCAAACTCAAGACGGCGACGACAGCGTCGATTTCTTTGCCCAACTGGCCAGCCACTGGAAGAAAAACTACAGCGGCTGGAGCGCCTGGATGCTCACGCCCGACCTGAAGCTGCCCAGCAAAATGCGCCTGAAAGAGTCGCGCCGCGTGCCCATGTGGAACGGCCCCATCGAATGCCGCTTGTTCCGTTTTGACATGATCAAGGGCAGCTTGAAGCGCACACCGACAGACGCCTCTGCCGAACAAACAGGGGATGCCGGAACGCCTACACCATGAGTGTGAGCACCCCGGTGCGCCGCGTGCTGGACACCAACATCGTGCTCGACCTGTGGGTGTTTGACGAACCCCAAGCCGAAGCCCTGCGCAGCAGCTTAGAGAGCGGCAGCACGCAGTGGCTGGCCACCGCCGCCATGCGAGAAGAGCTGGCCCGCGTGCTGGCCTATCCGCAAATCGTGAAGCGCTTGACCGCCCGTGCCCTCCCCGCCGATACCGTGCTGGCGCACTTTGACCGCTGGGCCCAGCTGCAGCCCGACGCGCCCAAAGCCCCCTACGCCTGCAAAGACGCAGACGACCAAAAGTTCATCGACTTGGCCGTGCAGCACACCGCCGCGCTGCACAGCAAGGACGCTCAAGTGCTCTGCATGAAAAAACGCCTGGAGCGCTGCGGCGTGGCGCTGAACCCCATGACGCTGTAGGTCAGCGGCTTCAGCCCCGACGTTGCTCAGCTGTGCGCAGGCCCCATGTCGGGGCTCAAGCCTCCCACCTACAATCCCCGCCTGACCATAGGAACACTGCATGACCACGACCGCTGGCTTGGAAGCCGAAGACTTTGACACCCTGGACAACATCTTGGACGACCTGCGCGAGCGTTTTGAAGAAACACCGCAATGGGAGTTTTGCGAGGGCTTCATGGCCGCGCTGGTGTGCTGCCGCCGCGCCATTCCCCACAGCGAGTGGCTGCCCATGCTGCTGGGGGTGGACGAGGGGGAGGATGGCGGCAGCTTTGCCGACGACGCCCAGCGCCAGCAATTCATGGCCTTGTGGCAACGCCGCTTTGACGAAATCAAACTGGCCCTGGACACCCCCGTGGAGGCACTGGACGACGACAAGGCCTATGCGCCCGAAGTGATGGATGTGCGCGGCGCGATTGCGTCATTGCCGCCCGAGGAGCGCGAAGAAATCGCAGACAGCGAGATCCCGTCGTTTGCGCAAGTGTGGGCGCTGGGCTTCATGTTCGCGGTAGAAAACTGGCCCGAAGAGTGGGCCACGCCCAAGGACAAGGAAGCGGCCAAATGGTACGACCTGTCGCTCGAAGCCATCGTGGCCCTGACCGAAGACGACACCGCTGTGCCAACGCTATCGGCCTTGTCAGAAGACGGCCCACCCAGCGTGAGCGAAGAGCGATTGAACGCCTACGGCGAAGCGCTGTGGGCGGTGTACGACCTGCGCGAAATCTGGCGCAACATCGGACCCCGCGTGGCCCAAGTCATCAAAGAAGCCACCCCCGGTCGCAACGATGCTTGCAGCTGCGGCAGCGGGAAAAAATACAAAAAGTGTTGCGGGGCCTGAGGCCACCACAGATCACCACCCATCGCGCACGGGGTGCGCGCCTACACAGTCATCCACTTCAAACCATCCATTTGGCCAGCGCATCGCTGGTGGCTTCGGGCAGCTCTTCCGGAATGAAGTGGCCTGAAGACATGAGCTGACCACTGACTTGGCCCGCGCATTGCGCCTGCCAGAGCTCGACCGGCTTGAACATGCGGTTAACCACACCGCGATCGCCCCACAGCACCAGGGTGTCGCAGGCAATCTTGTCGCCGCGCCCGCGGCCCTCAGCGTCGTGTTGCAAGTCGATGCCTGCACTGGCGCGGTAGTCCTCAGCCGCGCTGTGGATGGCGGCTGACCAGCCCTTGTCGTTCAGCGCCGGATTGCAAAATGCGCGTTCGTATTCGGCCAAGGCTTCGGGCTCGATGAAACCCAGCCCCTGGCTACCCCAGCCGCCCAGCTTGGCATGCAAATAGGCCTTGGGGTTGCCACCGATCATGAACTCCGGCAATGGCGCGGGTTGCGTCAGGTGGAACCAGTGGTAATAAGCCTGCGCAAAGGCAAAGTACGGGTCGGCCACAGGGCCGGTGACCTCAGGTGTTTTGCCCCACAGACCGCTGTACATGTCGAATGTGGGCGCGATGTCGATCACACACAGCTTGCGCACCCGCGAAGCATGGTCCAGCGCCAAACGGTGCGACACGCGCCCGCCCCGGTCGTGCCCACACAAAAAGAAATCCTCTACACCCAAGGCATCGAGCAAACCCACCACCTCTTGCGCCATGGCGCGTTTGCTGTAGTGCAGGTGCTGCGCGTCGCCCACGGCGTGAGACGAATCGCCGTAGCCGCGCAGATCGGGCATGACGATCCGGTAACGGCCGCGCAAATTTTGCGCGACGCGGTGCCACATGACATGGGTTTGCGGAAAGCCGTGGAGAAGCACCAGCACAGGAAGGTGCGCTTGCGCCGCCCAATCGGCAGAGCGCCTGAAGCACACCGGCAAGCTCGCCACGGTGAGCGTCTGGCGCTCGAAGCCATCAAACCAGGCCATCAGTCGACCTTGGCGCCCGAGACCTTGACCACTTCGGCCCACTTCTTGTGCTCGGATTCGATCAGCGCCGCAAACTGAGCCGGGGTGTTGCCGCTGGGGATGGCACCCAAGGTGGCCAGGCGTTCTCGCATGGCAGGCGAAGCCAGCGACTTGGCCACTTCCTGCTGGATGCGGTTGACCACATCGGCCGGCGTGCCGGCTGGTGCCAAAAGGCCAAACCAGCTGCTGGCTTCAAAGCCTTTGAGGCCTGCTGCTTCTTCGATGGTGGGCAACTCGGGCATGGCCGCAGAGCGCTGGCTGCTGGTCACCGCCAGGGCTTTGAGCTTGCCTCCTTTGATCAGCGGCATGGCCGAAGGCAGGTTGTCAAACATCACATCCATGGTGCCGCCCGACAAATCCAGCAATGCAGGTGCAGAGCCACGGTAGGGGATGTGCGCCATGAAGGTGCCGGTTTGCGACTTGAACAACTCGCCCGCCAAATGGATGGAGGTGCCGTTGCCACTGGAGGCCATGTTCAGCTTGCCGGGGTTGGCGCGGGCGAACTTGATGAAGTCGTTGACGGTGTTGATCTTGTTGGCGTTGGCTTTTTCGGCATTGACCACCATGACGTTGGGCACGCCAGCGACCAAGGTGATCGGCGCGAAGTCTTTGAAGGGGTCATAGGGCAGCTTGGCGTAGAGGGCGCGGTTGATGCCATGCGTGCCCACGGTACCCATGAGCAGCGTGTA
Organism: Comamonadaceae bacterium; assembly: GCA_947458305.1. Classification (GTDB taxonomy): domain Bacteria; phylum Pseudomonadota; class Gammaproteobacteria; order Burkholderiales; family Burkholderiaceae_C; genus Limnohabitans_A. Next base: position 3,593 of record CANGZO010000097.1, on the reverse strand, counting down.
GCCGTCACCGGGTGACTTGGCCACTTGTTCAGCGCCCAAGTTACCGCCTGCACCGCCCTTGTTTTCGATCACGAATTGCTGGCCAAAAGCTTTGCTCAGGTCAGGAGCGATGGCTCGGGCCAGGATGTCGGTGGTGCCACCTGGGGCAAAGGGCACCACGATTTTGACCGGCTTGTTGGGCCAAGCGCCCTGAGCCCAAGCCAGCGAGGTGGTCGATAACAAGAGGGCTGCAGCCATGCCCAAAACAGGGCGACGTGAAAAATGACGGGACATTTGAGCCATGGAAACCTCCGAATGAATGGATCAAATGATGATGCCATGCCGCATGACAAACGCTGTCACTCTGGCGAAGAAAGGGGACTTTTTTAAGGGTTTGTCCTGTGCAATTGCCCCTGCAAAGCAGGCTTTTGCACCTTGCCCAAAGCGCTTTTGGGCAGGCTGACCATGAAGACCACACGCCGGGGTAGTTTGAACCGGGCGATCCGGCTTTGCAGGTGCTGCAGCACGGCCTCGCTGGCCAGACTTTGACCCACCTGATCGCTGCTGCGCACCAATACGGCCACAGGCACCTCGCCCCAACGCTCATCGGGTAAACCGACCACCGCGCATTCGACGACACCGGGCAAGGTGACGAGCTGGTTTTCGATCTCGGCAGGGTAGATGTTTTCCCCGCCCGAGATGATCATGTCTTTGCTGCGGCCCACGATGGTGATGCAGCCGTCTTCGGCACGCTGGCCCAAGTCACCGGAGTGGAACCAACCGTCCTGCAGGCCCGAGTTGGGCTCGCCGTCGGCACGCCAGTAACCGCGCATCAGATTGGCGGCGCGGATGCAGACTTCGCCCGTCTCTGCAGGGCCAACTTCCTGCCCTTGAGCGTCGATGAGTTTGACTTGAGCTTCAGGGTGCGGCCAGCCCGAAGCGCCCACGCGGGCCATGGCATCGGGCAAGCGCAGCACGATGGACACGGGGCCTGTTTCGGTAGTGCCATAGACCTGACCCACGGGCACACCGCGTGCGTGCAGCGTTTCAAGGTAAGCCAAGGGCACGGTGGAAGAGCCGGTCATGATGCCGCGCAGGCAGGCCAGCGACGTCTCGGCCCAGCGCGGGTGTTCAAACACGGCGCGCATGGTGGCGGGCACCAACAGCGACAGCGTGGGGCGGCTCATGTGCATTTCGTTTAACCAAGCCGATGGGTCAAAGCGCGGATGCAGCACCACCTCAATGCCCGCCAGCAGCGCGGGCAAGGTCTGGATGCACAGCCCCCCCACATGGAACATGGGCAGCGTGGACAGCACCTTGTCGCCGGGTACGAAATCGTGCGCCCAGGCACTGGCGCGGGCATTGGCCAAAAGCGCCGCCTGCGTGTGCACTGCGCCCTTAGGAATGCCCGTGGTGCCCGAGGTGTAGACCAGCAGCAGCGGCATGTCGTTGTGCACACTCGGCAAGTTCAGGCCGCGTGGCGAAGCGGTGGCGATCAGGCTGTCGTGGTGGGTGTGCTGCAGGTGTGCGCCTTGCAGCGCTGGGGCTGTATTGACATGGTAGGTGTCATGCACCAGCAGTCGCGGCTGCGCGTCTTGAACGACCTGCTGCAACTCGGGCACCGCCAAGCGAAAGTTGAGCGGCAAAAACACCGCGCCCAGCCGAGCGCAAGCCACCAACGCGACCAGCTGCAGCTCGTGGTTAAAACCCAACCAGGCCACGCGGTCACCCTGCTGCACGCCCCAGGTGGACTGCAGGTGCGCCGTGACGCGCTCCACACGCCGCCAGAATTTGGCGAAATCGTATTCCAAGGTGTGATCGGACTTGCGTTCGTCACCCCTGAAGGTCATGGCCGGCTGCGCGCCCTGCTCGTGGGCGAGCTGGGCAAAGCGCGCCGCGATCAAACTGGTTTCGTTGCCCCACATCACTCGTCTTTTTCGCCGGGTTCGTACAGCGCTTCGCGGCCAATGCGGTCCATGCACAACTCTGCTGTCCAGGGCAACATGAGCGAGCCGCAACGCGCATCGCGGTACAGGCGCTCGAGCGGTAGGCTTTTGAGCATGGACTGACCGCCGCAGGTGCGGATGGCCAAACGGGCGATGTCTTGCGCGTTTTCCATGATGGTGTACTGCGCGGCATAGGCCCGCAAGCGGGTGGACTTGCTCGGGTCCACCTTGGCGTCTTCAATGGCGCGCAAAAACAGGTTGCGGGTTTGTTCGAGCTTGATGAACATCTCGGCCACCGCGATTTGCTTGGTCGCAAACTGGCGGCGCTTGACGGGGCCAGTGCCCGCAATCTCGCCACGCAAATAGGCCACGGTGAAGTCATACGCCGCTTGCGCGATGCCCATGTAGGTGGGCGAGAGCGTCATGAACATGTGCGGCCAGCGGCTGGCGGCCTGGAAGTACAGGCCTTGCGGCATGAGCGCCGCGTCGTCGGGCACGAACACGTCTTTGAAAATCAAATTGCGCGACACGGTGGCGCGCATGCCCAGCGGGTCCCAGTCGCCTTCGATCGTCAGGCCCGGCGCGGTGCGGGGTATGGCCAGGTACAGCGTGTCGCGGCGCGAGAGGTCAGCGCCTTCTTTTTTCTCGGTGCAGAGCACGCCAAAGTAATCGGCCGCGTCGGACAGGGAAGCGAAGATTTTTTTGCCATTGATCTTCCAGCCGCCATCGACCTTGACGGCGAGGGTGCCAAAGGGCTGAGCACCTGAGGCCGCAGCGCCACCTTCTGAAAAAGGTTGTGCGTAAATCGCGCCGTCTTTCACCACGCGGGCAAAGTGCGTGGCCTGGTGCTGGCGGTGTGTGGCGCGTTGCTCGGGCGTCATCTCCAGGTCTTCGGACAGCAAGCCGCTCCAGAGCATGGTGCAAACGTGCATGTTGAAGGTGAGCGCGGTGGCGCCGCAGTAGCGACCGATCTCGGCCGAGACCATGGCATAGGTGGCGTAATCGGCACCCTGGCCGCCATGCGCTTCGGGCACGCACAACGCCAGCAGGCCCGAGTCGCGCATGTCGTCGTAATTGGCAAACGGGAACTGCGCGTCGCGGTCGAGTTGCGCAGCGCGGGGAGCGAACTTTTCGCAGCCGAGTTGCCGGGCCAGCGCCATCAGCTTTTGCTGCTTCTCGGTCAGGGGGTAATCGTCGCCACAAATCGGCATGACGGCTCTTTGTGCGGAAGCTTGCACGTCGGTCATGGTTTCACGTCCTTCAGGAATTTTTCGAGTTCGGCGTTGAACGCCTCTGGCTGTTCGCAATGCAGCAAATGCCCGGCCCCGGCCAGGCAGGCATAGCGGGCACCGGGGATCTTTTGCGCCATCTTTTCCATCACGGTGGGCGGCGCGGTGCGATCGTGCTCTGCCGCCAGGCACAGCACGGGCACGGTGAGGGTGGGCAGGGCGGCGCGTTGCTCAAACTGCACCAGCGCATGCAAGGCGGCGCGGTAGGTGGCTGGCGGCACGGCCGACATGCTTTGGTGCGCCGACTTCAGATGGGCCGGGATCGTGTGGGCGGCATCGCCACCGGGCGCGGCCATGGTGGGGATCAGCTTGTCGGCGATGTCGCCCATGGTTTTGCCCGCTTCCAGCGGGGCCAGGCGCTGCGCTAAAAACTGCTTTT
>CANGZO010000096.1 GCA_947458305.1 Comamonadaceae bacterium | reverse complement strand
GGTCATGGGCTATGTGGTGGGCGGTGCGCTCTCGACCGGACTGGTGGCCAAGAGCCAGTCGCGCTGGGGTCGCAAGGTGTCGTTCCAGCTGGGGCTGGTGGTGGCTTTGTTTTCGGCGCTGCTGGCCGCGTATGCCGCTTGGAGCCACAACTTTTGGTTGCTGGTGTCTGCCACGGTCATTGCCGGTTACTACAGCGCCAACGGCCAGTTGTACCGTTTCGCGGCGGCCGAGTTGGCCGCAGACGGCTTCAAAGAGAAAGCCGTCTCGCTGGTCTTGGCTGGCGGTTTGATCGGTGCCATCGTCGGCCCCAACCTGGCCTCTCGCACCCGCACTTTGTACGAGGTGCCGTTTTTGGGCGCTTACATGGCGCTGGGCATTGTGGCCATTTTGGCCATGGTGTGCATGAGCTTCATCCGCTTTCCGGCCGTGCCCGCCAAAAAGCCGGGCGACAGCGCCGGCCGCCCTTTGCGCGAGATCATGCGTCAGCCGGTGTTCATTGTGGCGACTGCTGCTGCGGCCCTGAGCTATGGCGTGATGAACCTGCTGATGGCCGCCACACCGCTGGCCATGCAGGTGTGTGGCTTCAGTTTTGACGATGCGGCGCTGGTGCTGGAGTGGCATGTGATCGCGATGTTCGCGCCGGGCTTTTTCACAGGCCACCTGATCAAAAAATTCGGCACCCTGCAGATCATGGCGGTGGGTGTGGTCATCAACTTCGCATGCATCGCCATTGCACTCACTGGGGTTGAGCTGCACCAGTTCCTCATCTCGCTGTTCTTGCTGGGCCTGGGCTGGAACTTCTTGTTCACCGGCAGCACCACGCTGGCCATGCAGGCTTGGACACCCGCCGAAAAAGACCGGGGTCAGGCCGCCATCAACTTCTTTGTGTTTGCCACCATGGCCGTCACCTCTTTCGCATCCGGCGCACTGGTCACCACACAGGGCTGGACTTGGCTGAACATCGGTTCGCTCGTCCCCGTGACCTTGACCGGGGTGGCGCTGGTGTGGATGGTGTTCAAGCAGAGGGAGGCGCAGAAAAGCGCGCCAGCAACCAGCGCTTGAGGGCTGTGAACACTTGGGCGCGGTAAAGGTCGTTGAAGATCTCGTGGTACATGGCCTCAAAGCATTCGGCTTGCACCACATCCTTCGGGGCTGAGCGGGCGAAGTCAGCGCTGGCTTGTGCATTGACCAAACGGTCTTGCCCTGCATACAGCAGCAAGGTGGGCACCTGCCATGTCGTTGCATCGTCCAATGTTTTTTCGCCATTTTCCAAAATCCAGGCGGCCAGTCCGGTGGCGATGCGCCGGTGCACCATGCCGTCAGCTTGGTAGGCCTTCACCACATCCGGGTCGCGTGACACAAACTCGGCTTTCAAGCCATTGTCTACGCGCAAGTGAGGCGCTATGCGCGGCAAGATGGCGAGCAGTATTTTTTGGAAAATGGTGGGAAACCCGCCCAGCGCAGGGGATGACAAGACCGCCGCATCCACGGGACGCAATCCCTCGGCCAGCGTGCGCGCCACCACCAAGCCGCCCATGCTGTGGCCCAACAAGATGAGGGGTATGCCTTGCAAAGACAGGTGTTGGCGGGTGTCGTCCATCACCCGGCACAAGTCGGCCTGCAAACTGCCGGGGCGCAGCATGTCACCGCGTGCGCCTTCAGATTGGCCATGACCTTGATGGTCGTAGGCCCGCACCGCGAAACCCCATTGGTGCAAGTGCGCGGCCACCTCGCCGTAGCGCCCGGCATGTTCGCCCAGGCCGTGCACCAAGAGCACCGTGCCCAGGGGTTGGCTGGCAGGCAGGGCCCAGTCGTACACGGCCAGTTGGCCGGCTTCGCCCTGCAAAGCGGAAACTTTCGGGCGCGCGATGGAGGGTCGCGATGTCACGCTCATCAAGGCATCCGCGCCATGACTTCGGCCACTGCCGCCGTGAGTTTTTTGGCATAAGGCACATGCAAAAACTCGTTCGGTCCGTGCGCGTTGCTCTTAGGGCCCAGCACACCGCACACCATCATCTGCGCTTTGGGGAAACCGGCGCTCAGCATGTTCATGAGCGGAATGGTGCCGCCTTGGCCGATGTAGCCCACGCCCGCGCCAAAGTGCGCCTGGCTGGATGCGTTGAGCGCCTGCTCGAACCAGGGAGAGGTGTCGGGTGCGTTCCAGCCGGTGGCACCGCCGCCTGACTCAAACGTGACCTTCGCCTGGTAAGGCGCGTTGTCTTCCAGCAAGGCTTTCATCTCGGCCACGGCCTGCGCGGCATCCACCAACGGCGGCAGGCGCAGGCTGAGTTTGAAGGCGGTGTAGGGCCTGAGCACATTGCCCGCGTCTTTCAGCGCCGGAAAACCTTCGGCCCCGGTCACGCTCAGCGTGGGTGTCCAGGTGCGGTTGAGCAGGGCTTGCGTCGGGTCGGTGGTGGTGGGCAAGGCAAAGCTGGTGGAGCCGCCGCAGTCGTAGTGCGCCCAAGGAAAGCGCTTGTACACCTCATCACCCAGGATGGCGGCTGTGGCCTGCGCTTGCGCGAGGCGCTCGGCAGGCACTTCGCAATGGAAGCTCGCGGGCAGCAGGCGGCCCGTGGCGCTGTCTTCCAGCCGATCGAGCACCTGGCGCATGATGCGAAAACTCGACGGCACCAAGCCCGAGGCGTCGCCCGAGTGGATGCCCTCGGTCAGCACCTGCACCTTGAGCGTGCCACTGGCCATGCCGCGCAAGCTGGTGGTGAGCCACAGCTGGTCGTAATTGCCCGCGCCGCTGTCCAGGCAAATCACCAGGCCCACATCGCCCAGACGGGTGCGCAGTGCGTCCACATAGGGCAGCAGGTCATAAGAGCCGGACTCTTCGCAGGTCTCGATCAGGCCGACGATGCGCGGGTGCGGCGTGTTTTGGCTTTTGAGGGCTTGCACGGCCGCGATGCTGGCGTAGACCGCATAACCATCGTCCGCGCTGCCCCGTCCATAGAGCTTGCCCTCTTCGTAAACCGGGGTCCAAGGCCCCAGGTCATTGCGCCAGCCATTGAACTCGGGCTGCTTGTCCAGGTGGCCGTACATCAGCACCGTTTGCCCCGAGCCCTCGCTCGCGGCGCGGGTGGCGGCCACTTCAAAAAATATGACGGGCGTTCGGCCCGGCAGGCGAATGACCTCCAGTGTCAGGCCCTCCACCTTTTGCGCCTCGACCCACTGCGCGGCGTTGCGCAGCACGGTTTCGATGTGGCCATGCGCAGCCCAATTGGCGTCAAACGAGGGCGATTTGGCGGGGATTTCGATGTATTTTTTCAGCTCGGGCAGGATGGTGCTGTCCCAGGCTTGGGTGACGTCGTTCAGGGCGCGTGCGCTGTCGATCAGGCCTTCGGGCATTTCGCGATGCAGGGGGGCGTTCATGGGGGCTCCTCGGGGCGGCACAAAAGAAAAACACTGTAGCGCGATTGAACTGGCCTGGCCACAGCGAGGTTTCGCCGTGGGGACAGCCGCACCATTTTGGACACGCTTTGGCGCAAAATGGACGCCTCGTAGCCTCAGTGCGCATGCCCTGACCCTCATCTTCAAAGGCGCCCTTGAACGCGACAAACCTGTTCACCCCAACAAGCCAAGACGCTGCCTTGCCACGCATGGGTGCCATGGTGTTGGCTGCGGGCGCTGGCAGCCGCATGGGGCATCGGCCCAAATGTTTGTTGCAACTGAACGGCAGGAGTTTGATCGATCGCCAACTGGAGGCCGTGTTTCAAGCGGGCCTTGCCTCCGTGCTGGTGGTTTTGGGGCACCACGCTGAACGCATCCAACAAGAAGCGGCGCTGAAGCAATGGGGCGCTCGGTGGGTGGTGAATCCAGATCCGGATGCGGGCCATGTCAGCTCTTTGCGCTCAGGCCTTGAGGCATTGCCTCCAGATTTAGACGCTGTGATGGTGTTGCTGGCCGACCAGCCCATGATCGATGTGACGGCGATCCAATCGCTGATGAATGCTTATGCCGCCCGGCCAGAAGGCACGCACATGGTTCAGCCGACGGTGCAGGATTTGCCAGGCAATCCGGTGGTCTTCTCGTGTGCAGTGGTGTCGCAGATCTTGGCGGGAGATGTTCAGATGGGCGCGCGTCAATGGCAGCAACTTCATCCCGAGAAGACCTACCGCTGGAAAACCCCCGATGCGCGTTACCGTCTGGATGTGGACAATGAGCAAGATCTTCAGAACCTGAAGACTTTGACAGGGCATAGCCTGCTCTGGCCCAGCGACTTGAGCCGATAAAACATCACCCCAGCATGAACAGCATCGACATCGACGTGATTCGCACCGCCCTCGATTGGCTCAACCGAGGCCACCGCGTGGTGATGGGCACGGTGGTGCGCACCTGGGGTTCCGCCCCGCGCCCACCGGGCTCGCTCATGATCATCCGGGACGACGGCCAGGTGGCCGGATCGGTCTCGGGCGGTTGCATCGAAGACGACCTGATCCGCCGCGTGGCCGCTGGCGAGCTGGCGCTGCGTTTGCCCGACACCACCACCTATGGCCAAACCGCCGAAGAGGTGCGCCGCTTTGGCCTGCCCTGCGGTGGTTCGGTGCAGGTGGTGCTGGAGCCTTTGTCGCCCCAGTCGCAACTGCGCGAATTGTTGGTGCACATCGAACAACACCAGCGCGTGGAGCGCCGCCTGGACATGGCCACCGGCATGGTGCGCATGGGTGCCGCCACCGAAGGCGACAAGTTGCAATTTGACGGCCAAAGCCTGACCACGGTGCACGGTCCGCGTCTGCGCTTGCTCATCATTGGCGGCGGGCAACTGTCGCGCTATCTGGCTGCGATGGCCGTGATGCTCGACTACCAAGTCACGGTGTGCGAGCCGCGTGTGGAATACCACGAAGGCTGGGAAGCCATGAACGGCGTGACCCTGTCTACCCAGATGCCCGACGACTTGGTGCTGGCCATGCGACTGGACCACAACAGCGCGGTGGTGGCCGTCACACACGACCCCAAGCTCGACGATCTGGCCCTCATGGAGGCGCTGCGCACGCCGGCCTTTTATGTGGGCGCCTTAGGCTCGTTGCACAACAACGCCCAGCGCCGCAAACGCCTGCTCGACTTTGATGTGAGTGAGGCTGAAGTGCAGCAATTGCATGGTCCCGTGGGACTGAATATTGGTGCGCTTACGCCGCCAGAGATTGCCATGAGCATCGTGGCCGAAATGACCGCCATGCGCCGCGGCACCGATTTGAGTCAAGCCCTCAGCACCTGGCAAGGCTCAAAGACGGTGTGCCGCGCGGCTTGATGCTTCAAAGGTAAGGTTTCGCCCAGCTCAAGCCGCGCGAGGTGCCCCCCGCCGAGGCATCGGCCGGGTTGTATTCGCAGCCGATCCAGCCGTCCCAGCCGCATTCGGCCGACACCTTGTCGATGAGTTGGAAGATGTGCTTCCAGTTCACCTCGCCAGTGCCCGGCTCGTTGCGGGCAGGCACTTCAGCGATCTGAAAGTGGCCCACCCGCCCAGTGGGCAGGTACTGTGCAATCTTGGCGCTCAAATCGCCTTCGACGATCTGGCAGTGGAACAAGTCCATCTGCACTTTCACATTGGCCGCACCCACGGCTTGCACGATGCGGTGTGCATGGTCTTGGCGGTTCAGGTGAAAGCCCGGCACGCTGCGTGTGTTGATCGGCTCGATCAGCACATCGCGTCCTGCTTTGGCGGCTTCGGCTGCGGCCCATTGCAGGTTTTTCACCAGGGTGGCGTCAGCGTCTTCGGGCTTGGCGCCTGCGGCGCGCAAACCCACCATGGCGTGTATGCGTGGGCAATTCAGCGCCTCGGCATAGACCAGCGCTTGTCCAAAACCCGTGCGGAACTCGGCTTCACGTCCGGGCACGCTCGCCGTGCCCCGGCTGCCGCCTTCCCAAGCTTGCGTGAAGCTGGCGCTGTCGGTGCCGCCCGCCGGCGTGTTGAACAGCACCTGCTGCAAACCATGGGCCTTCAACCGGGCCGCGAGTTCTTGCGCGGGAAAAGCATAAGGAAACAAATACTCCACAGCCTTGAATCCGTCTTGGGCAGCCGCTTCAAAGCGGTCCAAAAACGGCAGGTCGGGGTACATCATGGACAAGTTGGCAGCAAATTGAGGCATGTTGGGTATTGCAAAAAGGGGGTTCGGTTGGTAAAGATAACAGTATTTTTCAGTCAAGCCCGTCGTGCGACTTGGAGTGCCTGCGCGACCTCGGCCACCGCAGGCCTTTGATGCGGGACTTCAGACAAACATGCTTGGCCCCAGGTGTGAAGGGCCTGTGCCGCTGGGTGTTCGGTGTGCGCACCAGTGACCGCAGCCAATTCCTCCAGCAAACAACCCAAGGCCCGCACCTCCAGTGCCAACAGGTCACGGCGCAAATCGCTTGGCTGGGTGGGCAGCCGCGTGGCCGCGCCGAAGTCGCCCAGTTGCGGCTGGCCGTGCACCGGGTCGATCAAGATGTTGTGCGCATACAGGTCGCCGTGCATCACGCCGCGCTGGTGCAGGTGTGCGAGGGCGCTGGCCACATCGGCTGCGATGCCCAGCGCCAAGTTGGGCGATGGCTGAAAGCCCGGCGGGTAGACATCGCGGGTGCAAGTGTGCAGGCTCGGTGGCCCCGCCAAATTGACGTGCGCGGTTGGGATCAGCGGCATCAGCAAGCCTTGGGCTTGTGTGGGGTGACCCATGAGCCTTGCCACGGGCGTGGTGAGTGCGGGGTGTTGGCCTGCTGCCAAACTGGCCGCCAGCTCGTCTTCGGGCAGGCCATCGCTGGTCACAGTGCCTTTGAAGATTTTCAGGGCCAAGGGCTGCGGCCAATCGGGGACTTGAACTTGATAAATGTGACCTGATGCGCCCTCGCCCAACAGCGGGCCTTGTGTCAAGCCGTGCCAATCGACGCTGGGCAAGTCGCCCGATGCACCTTGCCTGCCAGACAGCGTCCAGCCGAAGGGGTTGCCTGCTAAGGCCAACCAAGACAGGCGGGGCAATTCGGTCAACCAATCGGGCACTTGGGTCAGGCGGTTGGCCGATGCGCGCAGCAATTCCAGTTTTTGTGCAGCCTGCAGGCTATCGGGCAGTGCGGTGAGTTGGTTGCCTGCCAACATCAGCTTTTGCAGGGCAGGGCGTTGGCCCAAGGCGTTGGGCAAAGCCTGGAGTGCGTTGTCGGTCAAGATCAGCCAGCGCAAAGCAGGGGGCAGCGCGTCAGGCGGCACCTGAGCAATGCGGTTGGCCTTGAAGCCCACCACCTGCAAATGTGGGCAATCGCCCAACACTTCGGGCAGCACCTCAAAGTCATTGTCCGAGGCGAACAGGACCTTCAGTTGGTGCAGGCGGGTCAATTGGTGGGGCAGGTCGTGCAGCCGGTTCCCGCTCAGGTTCAGCACCTCCAGCGTGTCGGCCAATTCAAAGACCTCGTGCGGCAGCTCGGTCAGGCCGCAAGCCAGGTCAAGGCGGCGCGTACCGGCCAAGGCGCCGCTGCGCAGTTGTTCAAGGGTGTGCATGGGTTTTGCAATGAAGGGCAGCCAAGAGCCGATTGTCGAGCAAGCTTGGTTGCTTAAATGGCCCAATCCATGAATTGACGGTTCCGGCATGCTGATGCGGTTAAAAAAGCAATGCCAGCATCCAAATTACCCAGACAAAGAATCGACCAAGCAGCCTGTCCGATCAGGACAGGCTGCTTTATCCTTGCGATTTGAAGCAAGAAGACCGTACAAACCACCGTTGTCAGTGGCGCATACGGCGTGCTTCTTCTGACTTAACCCCTGCCCGGAATTTCCGCGAGCAGTTGCTCCACATGGGCTTTGGCTTTTTCAAGCGAAGCCATGCTGCCCGTGAGGTACATGCGGCCACTGGCACCGATCATGCTGCACTCGACCAGGGTCAGGTCGGGCGCGACTTTTTCGGCTTCGTTGGCCATGTGGGCACCGAACAGGGCCGGGGCCACTTCCATGAGCAGCATGTTCTGACCTGGCAGCACCATGCTGGCCTGGCGCGTGCGGTTCATCAGCACCGCGTGCTGATCGGTCACGTTTTCCAGAATGTCGCTGTACAGCAGATGCGGGCGCAGCTGGTCTTCGGCCTTGGCGCCCATCCATTGCAGGATGACTTGGCCGGCTCGCTGCAGCGCCGCGCTGTCGTTGCTGTGCAACTCCAGCACGCCAAACTGCCGCTCCACCGCCAGGATGCCGGGCTCGAGTGTGGGCTCGGCTTTGAGGGCCAAGTCAATCACGCGTTGAATGGACAGACCGGGGGCGATCTCGACCAGCAGCGCGTTGGTGCCTTGCATCGCCACGTAGCCGCGTGCGCCCAGGGGCGAACTCATCCACGAGGAGAACTGGGGCTGCAGGTCGGTGAGCGTCAGGTAAACCCGAAGCTCAGCGGCCGGCTTGGCAGGCGGTTTGGCGGGCGCTGTGGCTTTTTTGCTTGTGGCCATGCGGCCTCCTTATCTGCAACAGCCTGCGATCACTTGCCGTCGAAGGCTTTGGACACGTCAGCGTGTGG
>CANGZO010000095.1 GCA_947458305.1 Comamonadaceae bacterium | reverse complement strand
GGCACCAGCGGATACGTCACATTCAGCACCAGCACCGACAGGCTGGTCACGCCAAAGGCATCGGCCAAGTCGAACTGCTGCAGGGTGCGCATCAGTGTGTTGTACAGACCCCCTTGCACGATCAGCCCCAGGTGGCGGTGGGTCGTGCCTTCAAAGTGTTCGTTCAGATGCTGTTCGGCAATGTATTGGCGGGCGGCGGGCAGGCGGTGCTCGACTTTGCGTTTTTCTTGCGCAAAGGTCACCGGCGGGTGCGCCAGCTTCATGTAGTTGAAGCCTGCGGGTTCGTCGATCAGGTGCTTTTTGGAAAGTTTGGGGGCCTGGTTGTCCTTGGCCACAAATTGGCCGCGCACATGGCAGGCACGGATGCGCAGCTCCATCATCACTGGCATGTTGGACGCTTCAGACAACCTGAAACCATGCTCGACCATGTTGACCATCTGGCCCAGCTCGGGCCGGGGGTCGAGCAGGCACATGCCCGACTTGAGCGCATAGGCGTGGGTGCGCTCTTGGATGACACTGGCGCCTTCGCCGTAGTCCTCGCCCACCACGATCAGCACGCCGCCCGTCACGCCGGGCGATGATAAATTGGACAGCGCATCGGCCGCTACGTTGGTGCCCACAATCGACTTCCAGGTCACCGCGCCGCGAATCGGGTAATGGATGGACGCGCCCAGCATGGCTGCAGCAGACGCTTCGTTCGAGCAGGCTTCCACATGCACGCCCAGCTCGTCCATGTAGGGCTTGGCCTGCACCATCACATCGAGCAGGTGCGAGACCGGCGCGCCTTGGTAGCCGCCCACATAACTCACGCCCGACTGCAGCAGGCCCTTGGTGATGGCCAAAATGCCTTCGCCATGAAAGACCTCGCCTGCGCCCATGCGCAGGGCCTTGATTTCTTCGTGAAATGAAACTTCCAAAGCACGCTCCTTGCGTTGTTTTTGTCTTTTTTGTAGGAGCCCACTCCGTGGGCGATGGGCGTGGCACACGCCCTTGAAAACCATCGCCCACGGGGTGGGCTCCTACAGGGACAAGCGAACCATCTTACGTATAAGTGCATAAAATATTCAGAATAAACGGTATGCGCTCAATGAATATCAAAGACCTGGATCTGAACCTCTTGCGTTTGTTTGACGCGGTCTGGCGCACGCGCAGCGTGAGCCTGGCTGCGCATCAGCTGGGCATGTCGCAGCCAGCGGCCAGCCAGGGCCTGGCGCGTTTGCGGGCAGTGCTCGGTGACGCCTTGTTTGAGCGCAGCGGCGCGGGCGTGCGGCCGACGCCCCGTGCCGACCGACTGGCCCAAGCGGTGCAGTTGGCGCTGGGCACGATCGAGGACGCGCTCAATGCCTCGCAGGTGTTTGACCCGCAGCGCTCAGCCCGCGTGCTGCGCGTGCACCTGAGTGACATTGGCGAGGCGCGTTTTTTGCCCGAACTGGTGTTGGCGCTGCAGCACCTCGCGCCGGGCATGCGGCTCGAAGCCATGCCGCTGCCGCATGACCGAATTACCCCCGCGCTGGACAACGGCCAGATCGACCTGGCGATTGGGTTTTTGCCCGAGGTGAACGATACCTTGCATCAGCCTTTGCTCAGCGACCGCTATGTGGTGCTGATGCGCCAGGGCCACCCAGTGGCCCAGCGTTGGGTCAAGCTCAAGAAAGCCGCAAGCCCGCACACGGACGAGGTGCATGCGTTGTTGGCCGAGTTGGAATTTGCCGCTGTGCGCACCCATTCCGACACACTGCGCATTTTGGAATTGATGCATTGGCAGCACCGCCTGCGTCTGACGGTGAGCCACTTTTTGTCGCTGCCCGCCATCGTGCGCAGCAGCGATTTGGCGGTCTTGATGCCACGCAATTTTGCGCAAGGCTTTGCCGAGGCCGGAGCGCTGGCCCTGATCGAGCCCGATTTGCCCTTGCGCGACTTCACCGTCTCCATGCACTGGAGCACCCGCTTCGACAAAGACCCTTGCTTGCAGTGGCTGCGGGGCACCGTGTGCCGACTGTTCAGCACCATCGAGGCCAAGCCATGAGCTCATTCAAACCCTACTTGAGCGCCATCGAAGCGCCCAGCTTGGCCGAGGTGCAGGCGTTGCCCGACCTGACGCTCTTGGAATTTGGCACCGAATGGTGCGGTCACTGCCGCGCTGCTCAGCCCTTGATCGCGCAAGCTTTGGCTGATCGGCCGCCATGGCGGCATCTGAAGGTGGAGGACGGCCCGGGCCGTGCGCTGGGCCGCCACTACCGCATCAAGCTCTGGCCCACCTTGGTGGTCTTGCGCGATGGACAGGAGGTGGGGCGGCTGGTGCGTCCTGCAACCGTTCTGGATGTGCTGGCCGCATTGACCGACTGAGTCTCGGTGGACAGCTTATCCAGCCAGCAAAACGCCTGCGTCCTCGTACCAAAACATCAGCGCCGCGTCGTAGCTTTCCCAAACGCAGCCGTTGCAGCCGCGCCCGCAGCAGGATGTTGGCTCGGGTGGTGGATCCCGGAAGTCGTGGCCTGCAGCCTGCATGCGCTCTTGAAACTGTGCAATGCCCCGGCGCACGGACGCGCGCTGGGAGGCGTAGGGGTCAATGATGAGGTGATCGTTGTTTTCTGTCATGCCCGATTGTCGGTGAGCACTGGTTTGGTTTTTGTAGGTCGGATGCTTCAGCCCCGACAAAATAGACCACTTGCCTTTGTCGGCTCTGTTGCCGCCGACCTACCCGATGTTCAATTTTTGGCCTTGCACCACCGTGTGTGCAATCAAGCGATCATCGCCCAGCACGATCATGGCGAACAGCCATTCGGCCAGGGTTTCGGTTTGGGCGGTGCGGCGCGCCAACAGGGGTGTGGCTTTGGGGTTCAGCACCACGAAATCGGCTTCGCAGCCTGGCAGCAGATTGCCTACTTTGCCGCCCAGGTCCAGCGCTGCGGCAGCGCCCGCCGTGTGTTGCCACCACAGGTGTTCGGGCGCCAAGCTGATGCCGGGTCGGCCGACGTTTTGTCTGGCCACGGTGTAGGCCGCGTGCATGGTGTGAAACGGGCTGAAGCTGCTGCCGCCGCCCACATCGCTGGCCAGTCCGTAGCGCAGACCGGCTGCGTCTGACGCGGTGTAGTCGAAGAAGCCGCTGCCCAAAAAAAGATTGCTGGTGGGGCTGATGGCGGCTTTTGCACCCACCTCGGCCATGCGCTGTCGGTCGGTGTCGTCCAGGTAAATGCAGTGCGCGTACACCGAGCGCTGGCGCAAGAGCCCTGCGCGGTCGTACACATCCAGATAACTGCGCGCCTCGGGGAACAGTTCGTGCACCCAGCGGATTTCATCCAGGTTTTCGGCCACGTGCGATTGAATCCACACATCCGGAAACTGCTGAGCGATCTCGCCCGCGCCGTGCAGCTGCGCAGGGCTGCTGGTGGGTGCAAAGCGGGGCGTGATGGCGTAGCCCAGGCGGTCCACACCGTGCCAGCGGCGGATCAGGTCTTCGGTCTGGCGCAGGCTCAAGGCGGTGTCGGTGTCGCGCAAGCCGTCGGGGCTGTGGCGGTCTTGCAGCACCTTGCCGGTGACCATGCGCAGGCGGCGCTTTTGCGCTTCTTGCATGAACACATCGACCGACTCGGGATGAGCGGTGGCAAAGCACAGGGCGGTGGTCACGCCTTGGCGCATCAACTCTTCCAGAAAGAATCCGGTGACTTCGTGCGCGTAGGCCGGGTCAGAAAAATGCTTTTCGTGCGGAAAGGTGTAGTGCTCCAGCCAAGGCAAGAGACCGTCAGCGGGCGAGCCGATCACGTCGGTTTGGGGGTAATGGATGTGCAAATCGACAAAGCCCGGCGCGATGCACAGGCCGGGCCAGTGGGTGGTGGGCAGATCGGGGTAGTGCGGGGCCAGCTCGCGGTAGGGACCGATGGCCTGAATGCGCACGATGCCATCGGCTTCGCGGGCGGTCACCAGCAAGCCGTCGCTTTCGTGGCAGGCCTGTGGATTTTGCGGGTCAGGAAACCACAACAGGCCCGCACGCCAGCCTTGCAAATGGGAAACAGAGGGGTGAGCAGTCATGCAGCAAGGATAGCGTTCAGCACGCGCTCGGGTGTGGCGGGGGTGTCGAGGTGGATGGGTTCGCGGCCTGGGCGGGTGGCGCCGATGGCTTCGCGCAGGGCTTCGAACACGCTGATGGCGAGCATGAAGGGCGGCTCGCCCACGGCCTTGCTGCCGCCCACGTTGTCCTCGCGGTTGGCTTCGTGCCACAGCTCAATGTTCAATTGCTCGGGCATGTCGGCGGCGGTAGGGATCTTGTAGGTGCTCGCGCCCTTGGTGAGCAGTTCGCCCTTGGCGTTCCAGACCAGCTCTTCGGTGGTGAGCCAGCCCAAGCCTTGCGCGAAGCCGCCTTCGATCTGGCCGATGTCGATCTCGGGGTGCAGCGAATGGCCCACATCGTGCAGGATGTCGGTGCGCAGCACGCGGTATTCGCCGGTCAATGTGTCTATGGCCACTTCGCTGCACGCCGCGCCATAGGCAAAGTAATAAAACGGCCTGCCGGTCAGGGTGCTGCGGTCGTAGTGGATTTTGGGCGTGGCGTAAAAGCCGTCGCTCCACAGCTGCACGCGCTGTCCGTAGGCGTATTGCACCGCGTCGGTGAAGCTGCGCTGGCGCAGGGGTGTGATGACTTGGCCGTTTTCAAAACGCACATCGTCTGCCGAACAAGCATCGGCCTTGGCGATGCAGCCCGCGATGTTCTGGCGCACTTGCAGCGCCGCATTTTCGGCAGCGCGGCCATTGAGGTCGGTGCCGCTGGACGCCGCCGTGGCGCTGGCATTGGCCACTTGGTCGGTGTCGCTGGCGCTGGCTTGCACTTGAGCGGCGGGCAAGCCCAACACACGGGCCACCAAACCACACACCTTGGTGTGCAGGCCCTGGCCCATTTCGGTGCCACCGTGGTTCACCCGCACACTGCCGTCGGTGTAGACCGAGACCACCGCACCCGCTTGGTTGAACTGCGTGGCGGTGAAGCTGATGCCGAACTTGACCGGGGTGAGCGCCAGACCTTTTTTGATCACGCTGTGCTGGGCGTTCCAGTCTGTGATGTTTTGCCGCCGCGCATGGTAGTCACAGCGCTCGGCCAGTTGCGTCATCAGCGGGTGCAAGATGTTGTCTTCGACCTTCATGCCGTAAGGCGTGGTGTCGCGCTCGTTGCCATCCTCACTTTGGCCGTACAGGTTGGTCAGTCGCACATCGAGCGCATCCAGCCCCAAGTGTCTGGCGATGTCGCCCATCACGGTTTCGATCAGCAACACGCCCTGCGGCCCGCCAAAGCCGCGAAACGCGGTGTGGCTTTGGGTGTGGGTTTTGCAGCGGTGCGAAGTGATGTGAAGGTCGCTCAGGTAGTAAGCGTTGTCGGTGTGAAAGATCGCGCGATCGGCCACCGGGCCGCTCAGGTCGGCGCTGTGGCCGCAGTGGACCAGTTGCAGCGAATCCAAACCCCGCACGCGTCCAGCCGCATCAAAGCCCACCTGCCAGTCGTGGCTGAAGGGGTGGCGCTTGCCGGTGATCAGGATGTCGTCGCCCCGGTCCAGCCGCATCTTGACCGGTCGGCCAAACTTGTGCGCGGCCAGCGCGGCCCACACGGCCAGTTGTCCAGCCTGCGTTTCCTTGCCGCCAAAGCCACCGCCCATGCGTCGGCACACCACCCGCACCTGCGACAGCGGGATGTGCAGCGCATGCGCCACCCAGTGCTGCACCTCGCCCGGGTGTTGCGTGCCGCTGTGGATCAGCCATTGGCCGTTCTCTTGCGGAATCGCATAGGCGATCTGGCTTTCCAGATAAAAATGCTCTTGACCACCGATTTCCAGAGAGCCTCGCAAGCGGTGTGGTGCTTTTGCCAAGGCCTGCGCCGCATCGCCGCGCTGCACCGTGACTTTGGGCAGCACAAAGCTGCCCGCTTGCATCGCATCGCGGGCATGCAGCAAGGGCGCGGCTTGTGTGGTTTGCAGCCGCATCTGACGTGCGGCTTGGCGCGCTTGGGTGTGGCTGTGGCCCAGCACCAAGCCCATGACTTGACCCACATGCATGAGCTGCGGTCCGGCAAAAATGGGCTCATCGTCCACAAAGGTGGCCAGCAGCGGGTCGCCAGGGATGTCTTGCGCGGTGACCACGCCAGCCACGCCGGGCGCTGCCAGCACTGGCTCCAGGTCCATGGCGATCAATTGCGCGTTGGCCAAGGGGCTCATCAACGGCGCGGCGTGCAGCGTGCCCTCCACCAGGGGCAGGTCGTCGATGTAGCTGGCGCGGCCTTGCACCTGCGCGGTGGCGCTTTCGTGAAAGCGGTGGGTGCTGGTGTCTGTGGCTGTGTTGGATGGCGTGTTCATGCGAGTGCCTCCAGTCGAATGGTCTTGTGCCCGGTGCTCTCCAGCCAGGCGCGGCGCAGCAGTTGCCCCAGAATCTGGCGGCGGTAATCGGAGCTGGCGCGCAAATCGCTGAGCGGTGAAAACTCTTGCTCGATGGCTTGTTGTGCCGCTGCCAAAGTGGCTTCGTTCCAAGTTTGGCCGATCAGTGCGGCTTCGGTCTGCACCGCCCGTGCGGGCGTGGCGGCCACACCGCCTGCGCCGATGCGTGCTGCGGTGATGTGACCATCTTGCACATGCAACTGCACCGCCAAGCACACGGCCGAGATGTCGTCTTCTTGCCGTTTGGACACCTTGTAAGCGCCCAGCCATTCGCCGGGGGCAGGGCGGGGCACCACCACCCAGGCCAGCACCTCATCGGGGGCCAGCAGGCTTTGGCGGTAGCCGGTGTAAAAATGGTCCAGCGGCACATGGCGGTGCACGGCTTTTCCCTTGCGCCACGCCATCAAAACCACCTGCGCACCCAACGCGATCAAGAGCGGCATGCTGTCGCCAATCGGCGAGCCGTTGGCCACGTTGCCACCCAGCGTGCCCGACTGGCGCACCGGCCAGCCCGCGAAGCGCTCGCCAAAGGGCGCGATCACGGGCCGGTCAGCGGCCAGTGCTTCAAAAGCGTCTTGCAAATTGATGGCTGCGCCAATGGCGATGTGCTGCGGGTAGTGTTCCACCCGGCGCAGCTCGGCGACGCGGGTCAGGTCGATGATCTGCGGCATGCGGCGCAGGCCCTGGGTGATCCACAGCCCGGCATCTGTGGCCCCGGCGATCAGTTGCGCTTGCGGGTGCTGGGCGCGGGCTTGCAGCAATGCGGGCAGGGCGCTGGGGCGCAGGTAAGCGCCAGCGGTCTTTTCGTTGGCCGCCAACTTTTGCAATGCGGCCACGATGGGTTTTTCCTCAATGGTCTCCACAGGCTCGGCGCTCAGGCTGCAAGCCGCCTGCACGATGGGCCGATAGCCAGTGCAGCGGCACAGGTTGCCCGACAAGGCCTGGTGGGCCGTGTGGCCGTCCACGGCTTGCCCCTGCGCCACCGTGCGCTGGTAAAGCGCAAACAGGCTCATCACAAAACCGGGCGTGCAAAACCCGCACTGCGAGCCGTGGCACGCCAGCATGGCTTGTTGCACCGGGTGCAGCGTGCCGTCAGGCCGGGCCAAGTCGGCAGCGGTCCACAGCGCCATGCCGTCGATGGACTGGGCCGGTTTGATGCAGCTGTTGACCGCGCGGTACTGCAAACGTCCGTTCACGGTCTCGGCCACCACCACCGTGCAGGCCCCACAGTCACCAGCGGCGCAGCCCTCTTTGGTGGCCGTCAGGCGCAGGTCCTCGCGCAGCAGGTCGAGCAGGGTGCGGTCTGGTGGTACATTGCCCGGGTTCATCACTTGACCGCGATGCCAGAACCGCAATGGACTGGACTCAACCGGTGCAGATTTCAGAGAGGAGACAAGCGTTTTTGACATGGCAGATCACTTTTCAGGATCGTCTGATCCTAGGATAAACCCGGGGTTCACCTATGGGTCCGATGCCATAACGCTTATCTGAAATCCAACATGAAGCAGCCGCATCTTTTCGACAAGATCGACCTTCAACTCATTCGCACACTTCACACTTTGCTCACCGAACGCAGTGTCTCCAAAACCGCCATGCGCTTGGGCCAGCAGCAGCCGGCCGTGTCGGTGGCGCTCAAGCGGCTGCGCGAGCTGACGGGCGACCCGATTTTGGTGCGCTCAGGCACCGGCATGGTGCCCACCGATGTGGGCTTGCAGATGTTGGCTCCCGTATCGCAGATCCTGCAATCGGCAGAAAGCCTGTTTTCTCCCGCCCGCGTGTTCGACCCTGCCGATGCCCGTGAATCTTTTCGCATCGCGGCCAGTGACACCTTGGACCCTTTGTTTCTCCCGTCTGTCATGGCCCGCGTCAAGTCGCTGGCGCCCCATTGCCGGATCGAGGTGCATGCCCTGTCGGCCCAAGCCCAATACGCGCACGACTTGGGGCAGGGCCTGATCGACGTGGTGATTGGCAACTGGGCTCAGCCCAGCGAAGAGCTTCACCGCGCCCAGCTGTTTGAAGACGAGGTGGCCTGCCTGGTCAGCAGCAAGCACCCGGCGGTGCGCCGGGGCTGGACGCAG
>CANGZO010000094.1 GCA_947458305.1 Comamonadaceae bacterium | reverse complement strand
GGTCGCAGGCATGGTCTTCACCATTGAGCCCATGATCAACGCCGGCAAACGCGACATCAAGGAGATGGGCGACGGCTGGACCATCATCACCAAAGACCACTCTTTGTCGGCCCAGTGGGAACACACGGTTCTGGTCACCGAAACAGGCTACGAGGTGTTGACGGTGTCTGCAGGTTCACCCGCAGTGCCCGGCTTTGTCTCTGGCACGGTCAGCGCCTGACATGAACACCCAAGCTCCGTTGGCCGATCTGGCCACGCTGCGCGACACGTACAAGCACGACAAAGCCACTGTCTTATCCAGCTTGGCGAGCAGTGGCTACGCCGCCCGGGGCCTCAAACAAACCTTGCGCCAGTTGTCCATCTTGGCAGATGGCTTGCTTATCCAGTTATGGCAAAACGCCGGATTCTCTTCTGAACTCTGTTTGGTGGCCGTAGGCGGCTTTGGCCGCGCCGAATTGTTTCCGCACTCGGATGTCGATGTCTTGGTGCTGTTGCCCAATGGGCAATCGCCAGAGCACACACCAGAACTGCAAGCCCAGTTAGAGCGCTTCATTGGCAGCTGCTGGGACACGGGTCTGGACATCGGCTCCAGCGTGCGCACCGTGGAGGAATGTTTGGCCGAATCCGCCAAAGACATCACGGTTCAGACCTCCCTGCTCGAATCCCGTAGGGTCACAGGCAATACCCGTTTGTTTGGTGATTTTCAGCAGCGTTTTCAAGACGCCATGGACCCGCAAGCCTTCTTGGTGGCCAAGACGCTCGAGATGCGCCAACGCCACAACAAGTTTGAAAACACCCCCTATGCCCTTGAGCCCAACTGCAAAGAATCCCCCGGAGGTCTGCGCGACCTGCAAGTGATCTTGTGGGTGGCACGCGCTGCAGGACTGGGGCACAGCTGGGACGAGCTGGCCCGCAAGGGTTTGGCCACCCCGCTTGAAGCCCGCCAAATCAAGCGCAACGAAGCCCTGCTCGGTTTGATCCGAGCGCGTCTGCACCTGCAAGCCAAACGACGCGAAGACCGTTTGGTGTTTGACCTGCAAACCAGTGTGGCCGAAACCTTTGGCTTCAGCTCAGACGTCACCCCTGAGGGCCGCTTGGCATTGCGCGCCAGTGAAAAACTGATGCGCCAATACTATTGGGCCGCCAAAGCGGTCACCCAGCTCAACCAAATTTTGCTGCTCAACATCGAAGATCGGCTGAAGACCGAACGCGGCGAGAGCATTGACCACTTTCGGCCCTTGAACGAGCGCTTTTTTGAAAAAGCCGGTCTGATCGAAGTGGCCAGTGACGACCTGTACCAAAAGCACCCGCACGCCATCCTTGAGACCTTTTTGCTCTACCAAGCCACACCAGGGCTCAAAGGCTTGTCGGCCAGAACGCTGCGGGCGCTTTACAACGTGCGCTCGGTCATGAACGGGCGGTTTCGGGCAGACCCGGTCAATCGGCAAACGTTTTTGCAGATCCTGCAGCAACCCCAGGGCATCACACATGCCCTGCGCCTGATGAACGACACCTCGGTGCTGGGTCGCTACTTGTGGGTGTTTCGGCGCATCGTGGGCCAAATGCAGCATGACCTGTTTCATGCCTACACGGTGGACCAACACATCTTGATGGTGCTGCGCAACGTGCGGCGCTTTTTCATGGCCGAACATACCCACGAATACCCCTTGTGCTCTCAGCTGGCCAGCGACTGGGACAAGCCCTGGATCTTGTATGCGGCCGCTTTGTTCCATGACATTGCCAAAGGTCGTGGTGGAGACCACTCCAAGCTGGGCTGCACCGAAGTGCGCACCTTTTGCAGGCAGCACAACATCGACAAAGAAGACGCCAAGCTGGTGGAGTTTTTGGTCAGCGAACACCTGACCATGAGCCATGTGGCCCAAAAAGAAGACTTGGGCAACCCCGAAGTTATTGCCCGTTTTGCCCAACGCGTGGGCGACGAGCGGCACCTGACGGCGCTGTATTTGTTGACCGTGGCCGACATCCGTGGCACCAGCCCCAAGGTTTGGAACGCTTGGAAGGGCAAGCTGCTGGAAGACCTTTACAAGGCCACTTTGCGCGTTCTGGGCGGCAGCGCCCCGGACGCCAACACCGAAGTGCAGGCCCGAAAGCGTGAAGCCCTGATTGAATTGGCCCGTCAAGCGCAGCCCCACGAGGGCCACAAAGCCCTGTGGGACACCTTGGATGTGAGCTACTTCATGCGCCACGATGCCTCCGACATCGCATGGCACGCCCGGCAACTCTCGCGTCATGTGGCCCTGCCCGATGCATCACCCAGTCGCGCGATCGTGCGGGCCCGACCATCCCCTGTGGGTGAAGGCTTGCAGGTTTTGGTCTTCACGCCAGATCAGCCCGACTTGTTTGCCCGCATTTGCGGTCACTTTGACCAATCGGGCTTCAGCATTCTGGATGCGCGTGTTCACACCACCCGCACCGGCTGGGCGCTGGACACCTTCCAAATCGTCACGCCCATGTTGCACGAGCATTACCGTGAACTCATGACCATGGTCGAATCAGGCTTGACACAAGCCTTGGAGAAACAAGGCCCCTTACCTTCTCCTTCGCGTGGCCGGGTATCCCGGCGGGTGAAAAGCTTTCCGGTCACGCCCCGCGTCAGTCTCAGTCCTGATGAGAAAGCGCAGAAATGGCTGCTCAGCGTTTCGGCCAGTGACCGCATTGGTTTGCTCTACAGCATTGCCATGGTGCTGGCACGACACGGCATTCAGCTTCACCTGGCCAAGATCAGCACCTTGGGCGAACGGGTCGAAGACAACTTCCTCATCAGCGGCCCCGAGTTGCAACACAACCGAGCGCAAATACAAATCGAAACCGAGTTGCTGCAAGCCTTGCAGCCCTCTTGAATGACCTCCATGAACCTGCCTTTGACCAAGACCTCTCACGTGTCAACCACCGACCCCTACGCAGCTGACCGCGACTCGCCACCCGGTCGCCCGGAAAACACGGGTGATTACAAAAAAGCTTTGGCCTGCTTTGGCACAGGTGTCACCGTCATCACGGCGCACCACGAGTGGCAAGACGTGGGCATGACCTGCAGCTCCTTCAGCTCGGTATCGCTCAACCCGGCCATGGTGTTGTGGAGCATCCGCAAAGCCGCCAGCAGCTTGATCGCATTCACCGAATCGAATGGCTTTATGGTCAACGTGCTGGCCCACGACCAACAGGCCCTGGCCATGCAATTTGCCACGGGCAACATGACCGACCGTTTCTTGGGCGTGCCCTCAGAGCGTCACCACAGCGACCGCTTACGCTTGGCGGGCACCTCAGCCTGGTTTGACTGCGATTTGCACCAACTGGTGGATGCAGGCGATCACCTCATCTTGCTGGGCAAGGTGCGCGACTATGGGTGGAATGACACCCCCGCCTTGGCCTACAGTGCGAGCCAGTTTGGGGTTTTCAGCGCAAAGACAGCCGCATGAGTGGGGACGTTCGGCTGTCTTTCACGCCAAAGCATGCAACTCATACCATCATCAGCCCTTTTTGCGCGGAGGCAAGCCAGTGTGCTGGGTGAGTAACTGACCTTTTCGGGGCTGCGCTGAACGCTTGGCGGTTGACAAGGAAATCGAGGACTTGGCCCCCGCACCCGTGCTGTTTTTGCGGCGGGCACTTTGGTAGCCTTCTTCGGCCAACGGCTGCCAATTCGGGATCAAATGGTGTTTGCCATTACCGATCAAATCCGATCGACCCATGGCCTTGAGGGCTTCGCGCAGCAGGGGCCAGTTGTTGGCGTCGTGGTAGCGCAAAAACGCTTTGTGCAGGCGGCGGCGTTTGTCGCCTTTGACGATGTCCACTTTTTCGCTGTCGCGGGTGATTTTGCGCAGCGGGTTGCGGGTGGAGTGGTACATGGCCGTGGCCGTGGCCATGGGGCTGGGGTAGAAGGTTTGCACCTGGTCTGCCCGAAAACCGTTCTTTTTGAGCCAGATGGCCAAGTTCATCATGTCTTCGTCGCTGGTGCCCGGGTGGGCGGCGATGAAGTACGGGATGAGGAACTGCTTTTTGCCGGCCTCTTCGCTGTACTTGTCAAACATCTGTTTGAACTTGTCGTAGCTGCCAATGCCGGGTTTCATCATCTTGGACAGCGGGCCGCCCTCGGTGTGCTCGGGCGCGATCTTGAGGTAGCCGCCCACATGGTGCTGCACCAGCTCTTTCACATACTCGGGCGACTGCACGGCCAGGTCGTAACGCAGGCCTGAGCCGATCAAGATCTTCTTGATGCCCTTCAGGTTGCGCGCCCGGCGGTACATGTTGATCAGCGGGCCGTGGTCGGTGGTCAGGTTCTGGCAGATGCCGGGGAACACGCAGCTGGGTTTGCGGCAGGCCGATTCGATTTCGGGGCTCTTGCAGCCCAGGCGGTACATATTGGCCGTGGGGCCGCCCAGGTCAGAAATGACGCCGGTGAAGCCCTTGACCTTGTCGCGGATGTCTTCCACCTCGCGGATGATGGACTCTTCAGACCGACTTTGGATGATGCGGCCTTCGTGCTCGGTGATGGAGCAAAAAGTGCAGCCGCCAAAGCAACCACGCATGATGTTCACGCTGAATCGGATCATTTCCCACGCGGGGATCTTGGTCGCGTGGTCATGGCTGCCGTTTTCGTCGGCGTAGCGCGGGTGCGGGCTGCGGGCATACGGCAGGTCGAACACCAAGTCCATCTCGGCGGTGGTGAGCGGAATGGGGGGCGGTGTGATCCACACGTCACGGGCGGTGGTGCCTTCGCCATGCGCTTGCACCAAGCAACGGGCGTTGCCGGGATTGGTCTCGAGATGCAGCACGCGGTTGGCGTGGGCATACAGCACGGCGTCTTGCTTGACCTGCTCGTAGCTGGGCAGGCGGATCACGCTCTTGTCGCGGGGCGGGACTTTGTGGGTGCCTTTGCCACGCAGAGCCGGGTTGGGCACAAAGTTGAGCGGCTGAATGATGGGCTCAATAGCGGCTTGCACCGTGCGGGCCTGGGCCACTGCAGCCGACAAATCAGCCTCGATGTTTTTGGCGTTGTGGCCATCGGCCACTTCTTTGGCTTCTTCTTCGCGGGCGCAAGTGGCGCCCTGCTCTCGCGCTTGGTCCGAGATCATCAAATACGGGTTGATGTGCGCCTCAACGTGCCCGGGCGTGTCCACGCTGGTGGAGTCGATCTCGAACCAGCCTTCGGGCGTTTCGCGGCGTACAAAGGCGGTGCCGCGCACATCGGTGATCTGCTGCACCGGCTCGCGAGCCGCCAGGCGGTGGGCGATCTCAACAATCGCACGCTCGGCGTTGCCATACAAGAGCAGGTCGCACTTGCTGTCCACCACCACCGAGCGGCGCACTTTGTCGCTCCAATAGTCGTAATGCGCAATGCGGCGCAGGCTGCCTTCGATGCCACCCAGCACGATGGGTGTCTCAGGGAAAGCCTCGCGGCAGCGTTGGCTGTAGACGATGGCGGCACGATCAGGCCGCTTGCCGCCCACATCGCCCGGGGTGTAGGCATCGTCACTGCGGATTTTGCGGTCCGCCGTGTAGCGGTTGATCATGGAGTCCATGTTGCCGCTGGTCACGCCCCAAAACAGGTTGGGTTGACCCAGTTCTTTGAAAGCCTCGGCGCTGGTCCAGTCGGGCTGAGCGATGATGCCGACCCGAAAGCCCTGGTTTTCCAGCATGCGGCCGATCACGGCCATGCCAAAGCTGGGGTGGTCTACATAGGCGTCGCCCGTGACCAAAACAATGTCGCAGCTGTCCCAGCCCAGTTGGGTCATTTCGGCCCGGCTCATCGGCAAAAACGGGGCCGTGCCAAAGCGCTGCGCCCAGTACTTGCGGTAACTGGTCAGCGGTTTGGCGTCACGCGGGAAGAAAGAGACGTCGACAAAAGCGTTCATGGGCAGGGCAATCAGGGCAACCCGCTAGTGTAGGGGCACCTCGGTAGACCTGTGGTCCGGATGGGAATCAAGCCATGACGCAATCGGCGTAGTAGCGCTTCTTACCGTCATCGTCCGTGATTTCGACCAGGCCATGGATGTCCGTCTCAAAGCCTGGGCACTTCTCATTGAACTCGCGGGCAAACTTGAGGTAGTCCACGATCTTCTTGTTGAAGACCTCACCGGGAATCAACAGCGGGATGCCGGGTGGGTAAGGCGTGACCAAACCCACGGTGATCCGGCCTTCCAAGTGGTCGATCTCAACCCGCTCGGTTTTGCGCTGGGCAATGTGGGCATAGGCGTCTGAGGGGCGCATGGCCGGCGCCAGATCGGACAAATACATGTCGGTGGTCAAGATGGCGATGTCGTACTTGGCATACATCTCGTGCACGTGCTGACAAAGATCGCGCAGGCCCATGCGCTCGTAGCGCGGATGCTTTTGGCAGAACTCCGGCATGATTTTCCACATCGGCTGGTTCTTGGCGTACTCGTCCTTGAACTGCTGCAAAGCCGTCAGCAGCGTGTTCCAACGGCCCTTGGTGATGCCGATGGTGAACATGATGAAGAAGCTGTAGAGGCCGGTTTTCTCGACCACCACACCATGCTCTGTCAAGAACTTGCTGACGATGGACGCAGGAATACCGGTCTTGTCGAACTTGCCATCCAAATCCAGGCCCGGCGTGACGATGGTGGACTTGATCGGGTCCAGCATGTTGAAGCCGTCGGCCAATTGCTGGCCGAAGCCGTGCCACTTGCTGGCTTTTTTGCGCGGGTCGTTGCGCAAGATCCAGTCGTCGGCGCGGCCAATGCCTTCTTCGGCAAACTTCTCGGGGCCCCACACCTTGAACCACCAGTCTTTGCCGTACTCTGCGTCGATCTTGCGCATGGCACGGCGAAAATCCAACGCTTCGGCGATGCTCTCTTCCACCAGTGCGGTGCCGCCGGGCGGCTCCATCATGGCGGCGGCCACATCGCAGCTGGCAATGATGCTGTACTGCGGCGATGTCGAGGTGTGCATCAGGTAGGCCTCGTTGAACAAGTGCCTGTCGAGTTTGACGTTCTGAGCATCTTGCACAAGAACGTGGCTGGCTTGGCTGATGCCCGCGAGCAGTTTATGGATCGACTGGGTGGCGTACACCATCGACTCTTTGGGTCGTGCGCGCTTTTTGCCCATGGCGTGGTATGGGCCATAAAACGGGTGGAAGGCGGCATGGGGCAACCAAGCTTCGTCAAAGTGAAGGTTCTCGACGTAACCGTCCAGCATGGTCTTGATGGTCTCGGTGTTGTAGAGCACACCGTCGTAGGTGGACTGGGTGAGCGTCATCACGCGCGGCTTGACTTTTTTGGGGTCTACGCCCTTAAGCAAGGGGTTGGCCTTGATCTTGGCCATGATGGCCGCGGGCTCAAACTCGCTTTTGGGAATGGGGCCAATGATGCCGAAATGGTTGCGCGTGGGCTTCATGAAGACAGGCACTGCGCCGGTCATGATGATCGCGTGCAGGATGGACTTGTGGCAATTGCGGTCCACCACCACCACATCGCCCGGCGCCACGGTGTGGTGCCAGACCATTTTGTTGGAGGTGCTGGTGCCGTTGGTCACAAAGAAACAGTGGTCGGCATTGAAAATGCGGGCCGCATTGCGCTCGCTCTCGCCAATGGCGCCGTTGTGGTCAAGCAACTGACCCAGCTCTTCCACCGCATTGCACACGTCGGCGCGCAACATGTTTTCGCCATAAAACTGGTGGTACATCTGGCCCACGGGGCTTTTGAGAAAAGCCACGCCACCCGAGTGACCGGGACAATGCCACGAGTAAGAGCCATCTTCGGCGTAATCGAGCAAGGCTTTGAAGAAAGGGGGTTGTACGCCTTCGAGATAACTCTTTGCTTCACGAATGATGTGGCGCGCCACAAACTCGGGCGTGTCTTCAAACATGTGGATGAAGCCGTGCAACTCGCGCAAGATGTCGTTGGGCAAATGGCGCGAGGTTTTGGTCTCGCCATAGATGTAGATCGGGACGTCGGCATTCTTGCGGCGCACTTCGTCAATGAAGGCGCGCAAATTGATGACGGCCGGGTCCAGGTCGGGACCGGGAGAAAACTCTTCGTCGTCGATGGACAAAATGAAGGCGCTGGCACGGCTTTGTTGCTGCGCAAACTGCGACAAGTCCCCATAACTGGTGACCCCCAGAACTTCCAAGCCTTCGGCCACGATGGCGTCGGCCAATGCACGGATGCCCAAGCCCGAGGTGTTTTCGGAACGGTAATCTTCGTCAATGATGACGATGGGGAAACGAAATTTCATGGGCTTAACGGGCATTGCGCCGAGGGTGGGACAAAGAAATTCAAGCGAAGGCGAAGTTTAAGGATAAAAAGTCGCTGCCAAACGGGACAAATCACAAAATGGCAAAAAAACAGCAAGCGCACAGGCAGCCTCCGCACAGACAAGAATTGGCGTTAGCTGTCAAGAATGGTCGGATCCACTGCTACAATCTGCCCCTTCGGAGCGGTGGATGAGTGGTTTAAGTCGCACGCCTGGAAAGCGTGTGTGGGTTAATAGCCCACCGCGGGTTCGAATCCCGCCTGCTCCGCCAAAACCAAAAAAAGCCTGCACATGTGCAGGC
>CANGZO010000093.1 GCA_947458305.1 Comamonadaceae bacterium | reverse complement strand
GCTTTGTCCCTGCCCCTTCATAGGGGGAGTCTCTAGGTCAGGTCACCCATGTCTGATTTAAGTCTTCAACTGCAGCAGGCCGCAAGCCAACTACCAGTTTCCACTTATTTCGATGAGGCGCTGTTTCAGCGCGAATTGAACACGCTCTTTCGGCAAGGCCCGCGCTATGTGGGTCATCAACTGGCGGTGCCCCACCCGGGCGACTACTACGCCCTACCCCACGAGGCCGAAGGCCGTGCTTTGGTGCGCAACGCCCAGGGCGGTATCGAGCTCGTCTCCAACGTCTGCCGCCACCGCCAAGCCATCATGCTCAACGGCCGGGGCAATTTGCAAACCCAACAAAAGGGCAGCGCAGGCGGGAACATTGTCTGCCCCTTGCACCGCTGGACCTACGCGCCAAACGGTCAGTTGTTGGGCGCACCCCACTTTGCCCAAGACCCCTGCTTGAACCTGAACAACTACCCTTTGCAGGAATGGAATGGCCTCATCTTCGAAGACAACGGCCGCGACATCGCCGCCGATCTGGCGGGCATGGGCCCCAGGGCACAACTCAATTTCGACGGCTACGCGCTGGACCGCG
Source organism: Comamonadaceae bacterium (assembly GCA_947458305.1). GTDB lineage: Bacteria > Pseudomonadota > Gammaproteobacteria > Burkholderiales > Burkholderiaceae_C > Limnohabitans_A. The sequence continues at coordinate 7,992 of CANGZO010000093.1, read as the reverse complement.
TTGAACTGCATGAGTGCAACTACAACTGGAAAACTTTCATCGAGGTGTACCTGGAGGACTACCACGTCGGCCCCTTCCACCCGGGGCTGGGCCAATTTGTCACCTGCGACGACCTGAGCTGGGAGTTCAAGGAACACTATTCGGTGCAGACCGTGGGCGTGTCGGGCGGCTTTGGCAAGCCCGGCTCGCAGACCTACAAAAAATGGCACGAGGTGCTGCTCAAGTACCGAAACGGCCAGCTGCCTGAGCGCGGTGCCATTTGGTTAACGTACTACCCGCACATCATGGTGGAGTGGTACCCCCATGTGCTGACTGTGTCGACCCTGCACCCGATCAGCCCGAACAAGACGCTGAACATGGTGGAGTTTTACTACCCTGAAGAGATCGTCGCCTTCGAGCGCGAGTTCGTCGAAGCCCAGCAAGCGGCTTACATGGAAACTTGCCTCGAAGACGACGAAATTGCCGAGCGCATGGACGCCGGCCGCAAGGCACTGCTGGCTCGTGGCGACAACGAAGTTGGCCCTTACCAGAGCCCCATGGAAGACGGCATGCAGCACTTTCACGAGTGGTACCGCCGCCAGATGAGCACCACCTGAAGCGAAGGCCCCGATGCAAGCCTCTTGGATGATCTTGGCATCCTTGTTCTTCTCGATGATGGGGGTTTGCATCAAATACGCATCGACCCACTTCCACACGTCCGAGCTGGTTTTTTTCAGGGGTTTGATCGGCGTGGTGTTCATGGCCAGCTTTTGCAAAATGCAAGGTGTCTCTTTGCGCACCTCGATTCCCATGATGCATGTCTGGCGTTCGGTGGTGGGTGTCACTTCACTGGCCGCCTGGTTTTACGCCATTGCCCACTTGCCCCTGGCCACGGCCATGACACTCAATTACATGAGCGGCATCTGGGTGGCGGTTTTTCTGGTGGGGGGCACCCTGGTCATGGGCAAACTGCAAGAAGCCACCCGGCAAGGGCCCATCGTGCTGACGGTGATCGCCGGTTTTGGCGGTGTCATCTTGTTGCTGCGCCCCACCATCGAACAAGACCAGCTGTTTGCCGGCATCGTCGGGCTGCTCTCGGGCCTGGTCGCTGCTTTGGCCTACATCCAGGTCGCGGCGCTGGGGCGGCTCTACGAACCCGAAGCGCGCACGGTGTTTTATTTCTCCATCGGCACCGCTGTGGTGGGCGCCGCGCTGATGCTGGTCACCGGCGTGAGCCTATGGGTTTGGCCCAGCGTGTTGTGGATGCTGCCCATTGGTGTGCTGGCCGCACTGGGACAGTTGTGCATGACCAAAGCCTACAGCCGGGGCTCAACTTTGGTGGTGGCCAACCTGCAGTATTCGGGCATCGTCTTTGGTGCCTTGTTTGGCCTGATCCTGTTTGGCGACCAAATTCCGCTCATGGGCTGGTTGGGCATGGCCCTCATCATGGCCAGCGGTATCGCCTCAACCGTGCTGCGCAACCGTACACTGCCCAGTGCCCCCGCTGAAGACCATTGAACCTTGGAGACCCCCATGCACACCCTGCTGATCAACGCCCCCCAATTGCAAACCCTGTTGGCGCAAGGCACCCCCTGTGCCATTTTCGACTGCAGTTTTGACCTGATGAAGCCCGAGTTGGCGGGTGGCTTTTTTGCAGACGAGCGCGTCGCAGGCGCCTTGCCTGCCAACCTGGACAAAAACCTGAGCACGCACACGCCCGGGGCAGGTGTCAACGCTGGACGCCACCCCTTGCCGCACCGGGAAGCCGTGGCCCAATGGCTGGGCAGTCTGGGCGTTCACAACGGCATGCAGATCGTGGTGTACGACCGCAACAAAAGCGCCTACTGTGGGCGTTTGTGGTGGATGCTCAAATGGCTGGGCCACGAGGCTGTGGCGGTCCTGGATGGTGGCCTGCCTGCATGGAAAGAAGCGGGTGGGGCCACCGAATCGGGCCCCTTCACACCTCCTGCGGCTGCGACATTTGAATTGAAAACACCACTGCGCCAGTTGGTGCTGACCTCAGAGGTGTCAGCGGCCTTGGGCAGACCCGAGCAAACCATCATCGATGCCCGGGCCGGGGCGCGTTTCAGGGGTGAGATGGAGCCACTCGACCCGGTCGCGGGCCACATTCCCGGGGCCTTGAACCGGCCCTACACCGATAACTTTGACGCAGACGGTCGCTTCAAATCGCCAGAGTTGCTCCGTACCGAATGGTCTCAAGTGCTCGCAGGGCGAACGCCCAGCAGCGTGGTGCACCACTGCGGTTCTGGCGTGACGGCTGTGCCCAATTTGATGGCGATGGAAATGGCCGGCTTCGGCATCACCGCCCTGTATGCAGGCAGTTGGAGCGAGTGGTGCAACACGCCCGGACTGCCCTGCGCCAAAGGCTGAATTGGTAGGAGCGCACCCCGTGCGCGATGGGCGTGGCACACGCCCGTTTGAACAGCCGCGTCAGTGCTGGTGTCCGGCCAAAGCACTGACGATGACCACCATACCGATGCCAACGGCCAGCCACAAAATTTGCGCGGCTGTTTCACGTGCAGACAAACGTTTTTGCAGTTGTGGGATCAGGTCGGCCAAAGCCACGTAAACAAAGCTGCTGCTGGCCACCACCAAAAAGAACGGCAACCATTCGCGCAAAGCATCGACCAGCACATAGCCCACAGCACCCCCGAGCGCGGTGATGGCCCCAGCCATCGACACCTTCACGATGGCGGCACGGCGGCTGCTGCTGCCCTGCCGGAGCACGGCCAAGTCGCCCATGTGGTGAGGAATTTCGTGGGCCCACACCGCCAGCGCAGCGATCATGCCCAAGTGCATATCGGCCATGAAGGCCGATGCGATCAAAATGCCATCGCCAAAGCAGTGGACGCTGTCTCCGGCCAGCACCGACCATTGCCCCCTTGGTGCGTCGGAGTGGGCATGCTGATGAGAATGGGCATGGGCGGCTTCTTTGGAACCATGGCCATGGTCGTGCCCATGACCATGCTCATGCCCGTGGTGCCACAACTCGGCTTTGTCGAGCAAAAAGAAAAACACCAAGCCCAAAAGCAAAGTCAAAAAGAGCTCGTGTGGGCCCACGCCACTTTCAAAAGCCTCTGGCAACAAATGCAAGAAAGACGTGGCCATTAAAGCACCGGCGGCCAAACTCAACATGTGCTGGGTGTAGCGGCTCAAAACGCCAAAGCTCAGCCAAGCCGCAACCCAAACGCTGCCAATGCCCGCCACCAAAGTGCCCACCAAAATCGCCAATAAAGTCATCATTTTTCCCGGAGCGCCCTGCACCCCAAAACAAACCGCCCCAATGGGTGGGTTTCAGAAATCATGCTCCGAAGAGTGATCTCAGTTTTCACACATCACGCCACACCGAAGCGTTTGAACCAAGCCAACATGCGCTGCCAACCGTCGTCTGCCGCTGGCTTGCGGTAACTCGATCGGTAGTCGGCATGAAAAGCATGCGGCGCATCAGGATAAACCACAAACTCACTGGTTTTGGCCGCCGCAGGTCCTTTGGACAGTTCGATCTTCATCTTATCAACGGTGTCAAGTGGGATACCGGTGTCTGCACCGCCATACAAACCAAGAACCGGGGCCTTCAAACTGCCCGCCAGCGACAGCGGGTGCCTCGGGGTTTGAGGTGTGGTGTTGCCCACCAAGCGACCGTACCACGCCACGCCCGCTTTGAGCCTGGGTTGGTGGGCGGCATACAGCCAAGTGATGCGCCCACCCCAACAAAAGCCGGTGATGGCCAATTTATCCGGATTGCCGCCATTGACCGCTGCCCAGGCCACGGCTGCATCGAGGTCGCCCATGACCTGTTCGTCGGGCACTTTGGCGATGATTTCGGACTGGAGTTTGGCCAATTCTCCGTATTCACTGGGGTCCCCCTGGCGCACAAAGAGTTCGGGGGCAATGGCCAGATAGCCCGCTTGAGCGAGGCGATGGGTGGTGTCAGCGATGTATTCATGCACACCGAAAATTTCGGAAACCACCAAAACCACCGGCAGGTCTTTCTTGCCAGCCGGCGCAGCCCGGTAAGCCGGCATCTTGAAGCCCTTGACGTCAATGGTCACCTCCCCCGCAACCAAGCCTGTGGAGGGCGTCTTGATGGCTGTTTGGGCCATGATCGGGGCTGCCGCTGCGGCATAACCCACGCCCAATGCGGCCTTCAAGGCCACGCGGCGGGTCGTGCCACTGGCGTCCATCTTGCCGCCCAAAAGGGCTTGGGCATCGTTGATCAGGTCATTGTTCAAGGCGGGTCTCCATGTCCAGATAAAAGAGGACGCTGATCTTGGCACAGGCGTGTCGGGTTTGCACGCGTTTGGCGATTTAAACTGCCGGCATGACCCCGACTCTGCCCGTTCTGTACTCCTTTCGCCGATGCCCCTACGCCATGCGGGCACGCTTGGCGCTGCACACGAGCGGCATCGCGGTGGAGCACCGCGAGGTCGTTCTGAAAAACAAACCGGCGCACATGTTGGCTCTGTCTCCCAAAGGCACGGTGCCCGTGCTGTGGTTGCCGGATGCCCAAGGGGCCTTGGGCAGCCAGGTGCTGGAGCAGAGCCTGGACATCATGATGTGGGCCCTGCGCAAGCAAGACCCCCTGGCTTGGCTGCCTGCGTCAGATGCGGGCATGGCCGATGCGTTGGCACTGATCGCCCAGAACGACGGGCCTTTCAAGCGGCAACTGGACCGCTACAAATACCCGAACCGTTCTGGTTTGGAAACTGGTGCTGCCGACCGCGATGAGGCGGCGCTTTGGCTGCACACGCTGGATGCGCGGCTTCGCTCAAAGCGTTTTTTGGCTGGTGAGCACTTCGGCTTGGCCGATGCGGCCGTGGCCCCCTTTGTGCGTCAATATGCCCACACCGACCCGGGCTGGTTTGCGGCGCAGGCCTGGCCTTCATTGGTCACCTGGCTTTCAGCGTTTGAAGGCTCTGCGCTGTTTGAGGTCATCATGCACAAACACGCACCTTGGCAAGCACCTACACAGATGCTGTAGGAGCCCACCCCGTGGGCGATGGACGTGGCACACGGCCTTGAAAACATCCGCCCACGGGGGGGGCTCCTACGAAGTCGGTTGTTGCGACAGCTCAGTGCGCCTGCTCCCAATTCGGGCCAAAGCCGACTTCGGCTAACAAAGGCACTTTCAAGTCGGCCACACCCGCCATGATGCGCGGCACCTCGGTGCGCACCCACTCCACCTCTGACTCGGGCACCTCGAACACCAGTTCGTCGTGCACCTGCATGATGACTTTGGTGGCCTTGCCCTGTTCGTCGAGCGCCTTTTGCACCGCGACCATGCTCAGCTTGATCAAATCGGCCGCCGTACCCTGCATGGGCGCGTTGATGGCGGCACGCTCGGCTCCGGCGCGGCGCGGGCCGTTGGGGCTGTTGATCTCGGGCAGCATCAGGCGGCGGCCAAACACGGTCTCCACATAACCCAGCGCCTTCGCCTGCTCGCGTGTGGCATCCATGTAGTGCTTGACGCCTGCAAAGCGCTCGAAGTAGCGGGTGATGTAGTTCTTGGCAGCGGTGTTGTCGATGCCCAGCGCCTTGGCCAAACCGAATGCGCTCATGCCGTAGATCAGGCCAAAGTTGATGGTCTTGGCGTAGCGGCGCTGCTCGCTGCTCACGGTGTCGGGCGTTCCGCCAAACACCTCGGCCGCGGTGGCCTTGTGCACGTCTAGCCCGTCGTGGAAGGCCTTGAGCAAAGCCGCGTCGTCGCTCAGGTGCGCCATGATGCGCAGCTCGATCTGGCTGTAATCGGCGCTGGCAATCACGCAGCCTGCCGGGGCCACAAAGGCCTCGCGCACCTTGCGGCCTTCGGCGGTGCGCACCGGGATGTTTTGCAAATTGGGTTCGTTGCTCGACAAACGGCCGGTCACGGCCACAGCTTGGGCGTAATTCGTGTGCACACGGCCCGTGCGCGGCAAAGCCAGCTGCGCCAGCTTGTCTGTGTAAGTGCCCTTGAGCTTGGCCAGGCTGCGGTGCTCCAAGATGCGGGCGGGCAGCGGGTAGTCTTCGGCCAGTTTCTCCAGCACCTCTTCGTCGGTGCTGCGGGCACCCGTGGCGGTTTTCTTGATGACGGGCAGACCCAGCTTGTCAAAAAAGATCTCGCCCAGCTGCTTGGGGCTGGACAAGTTGAAGGGCTGGCCTGCAATTTCGTAGGCCTCGGTTTCGAGCTGCACAATGCGCTCGCCGAGCGCCTGGCTTTGCGCGGCCAGCGTGGGCGCGTCGATCAGCACACCGTTGCGCTCGATGCGGTACAGCGCTTCGCTGGTGGCGATCTCCAGCGCGTAGACATACTTCAGGCCCGCATGCGCCTCGATTTGTGGCCACAGCGCCAGATGCACGTCCAGGCACTGGTCCGAGTCTTCGCACGAGTAATGCGCGGCCTTGTCCACATCGACCTGCGCGAACGGAATCTGGTGCGCACCCTTGCCGCACAGGTCTTCGTAGGTCACGCCCCGGCGGCCCACATGGCGCTCGGCGAGGCTTGAGAGGCCGTGCGGCTTGTGCACTTCCAGCACATAGCTCGCCAGCATGGTGTCGTGGGCGTAACCTTGCACCTCGATGCCGTGGTTGGCGAACACATGGCGGTCGTATTTGATGTTCTGACCCAGCTTGTGGCGGGCCGGGTTTTCGAGCCAGGGCTTGAGTTTGGCCAGCACCTCGACCAAAGGCAGCTGCTCGGGAGCACCGGGCCCGTTGTGGGCCAGCGGAATGTAGGCCGCCTCGCCGGGGGTGACGCTCAGCGAGATGCCGACGATCTCGGCACGCATGGCATCCAGCGAAGTGGTTTCGGTGTCGATGGCGGTGAGCGGGGATTGCTCGATGCGGGCGAGCCAAGTGTCGAAAGCCCCCCAATCGAGCACCGTGTCGTATTTCAGCTCGCCTTGTACCGAGCTGGCGGCGGTGTCGAGCACGGTGGCAGCTGCTGGTTCGTCGTCAGGTGCCGATCCAAACAAATCCCCGGTGCCCGTATCTTTGGGCTTGGCCGCTTTGGCTTTGGCCACAGGCGCAGGCACGGTGCCGCCCAGCGACTGCACCAGACCTTTGAAGCCATAGGTCTGGTAGAAATTGAGCAGCTTGTCTTTGTCCGGCGCGTGCAGGTGCAAGCTGGCCAGCGAAGGCAAATCGGGCACCCAGCCGTTCAAATCACAATCGGTTTTCATGGACACCAAGGCGCGGCCCTTGGGCAGCCAGTCCACCGCCTGGCGCAGGTTCTCGCCCGCCACACCTTTGATGTCATGGGCATGCGCCATCAAGTTGTCGAGCGAGCCGTATTCCATCAGCCACTTGGCAGCGGTCTTGGGGCCGACCTTGGCCACACCGGGCACGTTGTCCACCGTGTCGCCCACCAGGGTTTGGTAGTCGATCATGAGCGATGGCGGCACACCAAACTCTTCGGTCACGCCTGCCACATCGCGCACCTTGCCGTTCATCGTGTCGATGATGGTGATGTGTTCGTTGACCAACTGGCTCAAATCCTTGTCGCCGCTCGACACCGTCACCTCAATCCCTTGCTGCGCGGCCACATGGGCCAGCGTGGCGATCACGTCGTCGGCCTCCACGCCGGGCACGTCCAGCACCGTCCAGCCCATCAGGCGCACCAGCTCGTGGATCGGCTCGATCTGGGAGCGCAAATCGTCGGGCATGGGGCTGCGGTTGGCTTTGTACTCGGGGTACAACGCGTCGCGGAAAGTGGGGCCTTTGGCGTCGAAAACGCAAGCGGCATAAACAGCAGGCACATCCTTGCGCAGCCGCTCCATCATGTTGATCATGCCGCGAATCGCCCCGGTGGCGGGGCTGCTCGGGTCCCCCGGCACGGCGCGCAAGTCGGGCATGGCGTGGAAGGCGCGGTACAGGTAGCTGGAGCCATCGACCAGCAAGAGGGTCGGTTTGGATGTGTCGGAGGTGTTGTCGCTCATCCCTCGATTGTGTACCGGGATCGGGGCCTGACCTTCAAGCGACCTCATGATCGGGTGGCCGGGTCTGCGCCGGAGCGAT
>CANGZO010000092.1 GCA_947458305.1 Comamonadaceae bacterium | reverse complement strand
TGGATGAAATAGGCCTCGAACTGTTCGGCCGTCTTGCGGATGGCTTTGCTCGGGTCGCGTGCGGCATCACCCTTCAACTGTGCCAAGGCACTGAAGTCCAGATAGGTGCTGGAATTGGTGGAGGTGATGTCGTTCATGGTCTTGGCTCAAGGGCGATCAGATGATGATCAGTTCGGCCCGCAGGCTGCCCGTGCTTTTGAGGGCCTCGAGGATGGCGATCAGGGCAGAGGGGGTGGCCCCCACTTGGTTGACGGCGTCGACCACCTGGCGCAAATCCACACCGGGTTGGAACAAGAACATCGGGTTCTTGGGTTCGGTCACGGCAATGTTGGCGTTTTGAACGGCTGCGGTTTGTCCTTGGCTCAGCGGGTTGGGCTGTGAGACTTCGTTGGTGGCTGCAATGGCCACCGAGATGGTGCCGTGGGCGACTGCCGATGCGGTGACCCGCACGTTGCGGCTGATCACCACCGTGCCGGTGCGGGAGTTGACCACCACGCGGGCAGGCGGCTCGCCGGGCACGACGTCGAGGTTCTCGACCATGCTCATGAAGGCGACGCGTTGCGACACATTGGTAGGGGCTCGAATGGCCAAAGACATGCCGTCGATGGCCCGAGCGGTGGCATCGCCAAAGTTTTTGTTGATGGCGTTGACGATGGCCGTGGTGGTGGTGAAGTCGGCCTCGCGGACGTTCATGACCACGTATTCGGAGGTCTCAAAGGGGTTTTCCACGATGCGCTCGACGGTGCCACCGTTGGGGATGCGGCCTGAAGTGGGCACGCCAATGCTGACCTTGGAGCCGGCAGCACTGCTTTCCACGTCCGTGGTGTTCAGGGCGCCTTGGGCCATGCCATAGACCTCGCCGTCCACACCGCGCAGGGTGGTCATCAGCAAGTTGCCCCCGCGCAGGCTGGTGGCGCGACCAATGGCCGACACATTGATATCGATCTTTTGGCCGGGTTTGGCAAAGCCAGGCAATTCGGCGGTGATCATGACGGCGGCGGCGTTTCGGATGTCCAAACGGCCGGCGGTGCCGCCTTGCTCAAAGTCCGACAAGGGGCCGTCGATGTTGACGCCCAATCGGCTCAGCATGGATTTCATGCTTTGCGTGGTGAAGGACACGGTCGCGCCATCGCCCGTGCCTTGCAAGCCCACCACCAGGCCGTATCCGATCAGTTGGTTGCTGCGGCCTGCGGCCACAGATGCCAAGTCTTTGACGCGGTCAGCCCAGGCGGAGCCACACAGGGCGAGCAGCATCAAGAATGAAAAAATGCGGGATGTCATGTTGTGCTTTGAAACTTAAAACGGCCACAGTTTGAGCAAGGCGCTGGTGCCCCAGCCGGCTTTGGAGGCGTTGGCCATGTCGCCCGTGCCACGGTAAGAAATTTGGGCATTGGCCAGGCGGCGCGACTGGACCATGTTGTTGGGCGAGACATCGTTGGGGCGCAAGATGCCGCTGACTTGGATGATTTCAGAGCCTTCGGTCAAGGCCAGTTGTTTTTCGCCGCGCACCATCAGGTTGCCGTTGGCCAGCACTTCGACCACCGTGACCGAGACCGCGCCGTTCAAGGTGGCCAGTTGGTTGGCTTCGCCCGAGCCGGTGCTGTCGACCTTGGCTGTGTTGAGGTTCAGACCGTCCAGGGCGCCAATGCCTCTGGAGCCCAAAACTTTTTCAGGAATGCGCATGACCTTGGACGTCAAGCCGCTGGGGATCACGTCGTTGGAGGCTTCACGAATGACATTGCCGCTTTGTTGGCGGTTGGCTTGCGTGGATTCGTTGAGCAGGACGGTGATCAGGTCACCCACGCGGTAATTGCGGCTGCGGCCAAAGAAATTGTCGTTTTGGCGGTTGTTGTAAATGGAGCCGGTGGTTTCGCGGGGGCGTTCGGCCATCACGGGCAAAACCGGGGCAAATTCTGGCGAATGCTTCAAGGCGACAGGGGCTGTGGCGCAGGCGCTCAAGCCCAACACCATGCCGGCGGTCAGCAGGCGTAGAAGGGGGCGAATCAGTGTGTTTGTCATGCTCAAGATCACATGTTGTTGTTCAAGAAACGCAGCATGCCGTCCACAGCCGAGATGGCTTTGGAGTTGATCTCGTAGGCGCGTTGGGTCTCGATCATGTTGACCATTTCTTCGACCACGTTGACGTTGGAGGCTTCCAGGGCGCCCTGCATCAATTGGCCTGCACCCTCAAGGCCGGGCTGGCCAACCACCGGTGCGCCACTGGCGGCGGTTTGTTTGAGCAGGTTTTGCCCGATGGATTGCAGGCCTGCGGGGTTGGGAAAGCGCGCGATCTGGATCTGTCCGATCACTTCGGCACCGCCACCGGCGGCGGTCTCGACCGACACCGTGCCGTCTTGGCCAATCGAAATGCTGGCCACGTTGGCGGGAATGGTGATGCCCGGCTGCAGCAGCGAGCCGTTGGCCGTGACCAATTGACCTGTCGCCGAAAGCTTGAAGCTGCCGTCGCGTGTGTAGGCGATGGTGCCGTCGGTTTGGGTGATTTGGAAAAACCCCGAACCTTGCACCGCCATGTCGAGCGCGTTTTTGGTGCTCACCATGCTGCCTTGGGTGTGGGTCTTTTCGGTGGACACAATGCGCACCCCGGTACCCAGCATCAGGCCTGTGGGCACTTGGGTTTCGGCACCCGCTTGCGAGCCGGGCTGGCGCAGGTTTTGGTACAGCATGTCTTCGAAGCTGGCCCGATCGCGCTTGAAGCCCGTGGTGTTGACGTTGGCCAAGTTGTTGGAGATCACCGACATGCGCGTTTGCTGCGCGTCCAGGCCGGTTTTGGCAATCCACATTGAGGCATCCATGGGGAGGTTCCTGTCTTATTGAGGCTTAAGCGGGTTTCATCATGGAAGAGCCGGACTCGTCGAGCGACTTGGTTTCCTTGATGATCTTGATTTGGGTTTCGAAGCTGCGCGATTGGTCCATCAAGCGCGTCATGGCTTCAATGGCGCTGACGTTGCTGCTTTCCAGGGCTTGGGGAATCACCCTGAGCTCCAGACCGCTGACCTCGATGTCGGTGCCATCGGGCTTTTCAGCAATCTTGAACAAGCCGTCTTGACGGCGCGCCATACTGACGCCCGAGGCATCGCGCAAGCGCAGCCGATCGATCAGCACATCGGCTGCAGCGCCTTCTTGGGCGGGGTTGCGGGCAAAAACACTGCCATCCACGGTCACGTTGACCATCAGGCCTGGTGGGATGGTGATGGGGCCGTTTTCGCCCAAAACCAAATGGCCCGAACCGTTCTCGAGTTGTCCCTGGATGTTGACCTTGAGGTCGCCACGGCGTGTGAACGCCAAACCGCCATCGGGGCTTTGCACCGTCAGCACGGCGCCTTCGGTCATCGCGACATCCAAGGGGCGACCGGTGGCCATGACCGGACCTGCATCCATGCGGATCAGGTCCCGAGAGATGGTTTGGGCCTGGTACCGGGTGTCAAATCCTGCGCCTTGAACCTTGACCGACTGCAAGGCCACGTCGTAGCTGCTTTTGAAGCCCACGGTGGAGACGTTGGCCAAGTCGTTGACCAGCACCTGGCGTGCAACCGCATGCTCTTTGATGGTGGCGTTCGAGGTGAAAACGAGGCGGTCCATGGCGTGTGTGTCTTGCGTTGGCGGGTGGGGATCTCAGTGCATCAAGCACGGATGTTGATGATGGCGCTGGTCATGGTGGAGCTGGTCTCGATGGCCTTGGCATTGGCCTGGAAGTTTCGTTGTGCAGTGATCAGGTCAACCAGCTCTTGCGTCAAGTCCACGTTGGCGCGCTCGGTGGCACCGGCGCGGATCGAACCGAAACCGGCCGAGCCCGCTTCACCGATCTTGGCAATACCGGATGTGGCCGATGACAAATAACTGGCGTCACCCACTTGGCGCAAGCCGGATGGGCTGGAGAAGTTGGCCAGCACGATCTTGCCCAGTGAGACTTGCGAGCCGTTGGAGTAGGTGGCGTTGACCAAGCCGTCCACACCGATGTTCAAACCCATCAGTTCACCTTCAGGGGCGCCGTCTTGTGACTGCGAGAGCACGGCAAAGGCGCTGGAGTATTGGGTGGACTGGGTGAAGTCAATCGACATGGTCAGGGCACCCTTACCACCGTCCAAGAAGGCCGTTTCAAAGGGCATCTTGGTCAGGGGGGACAGGGGTTTACCGGTCAGGTCAAAGCTCAACTCGCCACGGTCCAGGTACACGGGCCACCACTGGGTTTTGGTGGACAGTTCGGTGATGTCCTCGGTTTGTTCGCCGTTTTTGACGTATTGCGGCACGCCGTTCTGTGTGAATTGCTTGAGCTCAACCCATTGGTTGTTGGCGCCGTAAGCCATTTCTGTGTTGGCCAAGCCCCAGTCGGGTGAGCCAGAGATTTGCAGCGAAACGGCTTCACCGGTTTCGCCGGTTGTGAAGCTCAGGCGCTTGGCGGTGGCATCCCAGCCGACGGTGATGCCGCTGACTTTCAGGCCGGTGGTGGTGTCCACCAGGGTGTTGATGGAGTCTTGCAGCGCCACAGCAAACTTGTCCATACTGGGGTAGTTGCCTGGCTCCAATTCGATGTTGCCGGAGATATTGCCCAAGGTGACGAAAAAGTCTTTGTTGGTGGAGCTCACACGCATGGCGCCCGACGTGTTGGAGGTGATCACATCGCCCCGCATGACCGCGGGGGTGCTGGCTTTGCCTCGGACGGCTTCGGTGATGCTGGGGTCCACGCGCAGCTCTTTGGGGTTGGTGCCGGTGGCGTTAGGGTCGGGCAGGCCCAATATGGCCTGGGCATCGGCCTTGGCGCCGCTGATCGTGATGGAGGAGTTGTCGCCGGTGGTGCCAGAGGAGAATTTGAACGAGTTGGTGTCGGCTTCAAATGAAACCTTGATGCCAAACCGGGGGTCTGAGTTGCTGCTTTTGCCCAACTCGTTGTTGATGAAAATACCCAGGTTTCTGGCCAAAGCAACGGGGTCTTTGTCGTCTTGGAGGAGTTCGTAATTGATGGTCATGGGGCTGCCCATTTCATCGATGTTGATGTTGAATTCCAGCTTGTTGCTGGAATTGAAGGCATCGCCTCTGGCTTTGATCAGATCGGCACTGAGCGTGGCTGGGGTGGCGTTGGCAGCCATTGTTTTGACCTGCGTGACGCCTGTCCGGTTGGTCAATTTGAACGATGCGGCTTGGGTGGGTGGGGTGGTACTGCCAGGATCCCACTCGACTTTGACGCGTGCGGTTTCGCCTTTGGAGAGCAACTTTTCGTTGACCAAATTCTCGATGTTCTTGGCCAGTGCTTCGGGGTACCGGTCGGCCACGGTGAGGTTGTAGGTGAGCGGATAAGTTGTGCCACTTTGGGTGATTTCCAGTGAGATCGAACCTTTGCCAATGGCCCCACCAGCGGTCTTGGTGGCCAGAACTGGGGCACTGTAGGGTTTGCCCGTCACGCTGGCCGATTCAGAGGTTCTTTTGTTCGACTGGTCGTCCAAGGAGTACATCTCCATGGTGCCGGATGAGGGGATGACCCGTGGGTCGCTCTTGGGCAAGACATCGCCGTATTTGTTGACGAAAAGCGGGCTACCGGTGGTGTTGGTGGATTGCTGCAGGGCAGGTTTAACCAGGGTGTCGCCCACATAAAAGAAGGTTTGCCATTTGCTTTGTGGGCTGGCTTGGCTGGCGTTTTGGGTCTTGACGTAATAAACGGTGGCCAAGTAGCCGTTGCCGCCGCTGTCATACACCGTCAAGGCGGTGCTTTTGTTGAAGGTGCTGGGGTTGCTGCGATCAAAGTCTCCTTCGATCACGCTCGAGTCGGCGGGCAAGTTCAAGCCCAGCTGAATTTGGGTGGTTTCAACCGCTTCGCCCGATGTTTTGGGGGGGATGGTGAGGGCGTTCAGGTTGGTCAAGTCGGCTTTGCCGGACGAGTCGACCGAGGCGGCCATCAGGCGTTGGCCGGTGGAGTTGACCACGTTGTTTTGGTCGTTCAGGGTGAAGGAGCCGTTGCGGGTGTAAATGTCTTGCAGACCGTCCGGTGTTTTGAGCGGGAAAAAGCCGTCACCGGTGATGGCCAGGTCGAGCGAGTTGCCCGATGTGGAGATGTTGCCCTGGCTGAACTCCTGGCTCACTTGCTTGAGCGAGACGCCCTGGCCGATGTTGCTGGACGACTTTTGCAGAGGCGAGGTCGAGAAGATGTCGCCAAAGTCAGCGCGTGAGCGCTTGAAGCCCGAGGTGCCGACGTTGGCGATGTTGTTGGAGGTGACAGCCAACTGGGCGGTGGCTGAGTTCAGTCCGGTGAGCGAGGTGTAAAACGACATGCTGGAAGGCTCCTGTGATGCGTTGTGTCAGATGAATGAATAGATAAGGGCTGCAGGCGTGGGTCTGGGGGTCAGATGCCCACCCGCTTGACGTCGGTGAGCAGCAGGGTCTTGCCGCCGTCGACTTCGACACTCACGCTGCCGTCGGTCGGATTCGAGGCAATCGAGCGCACGGTAGACAGGGTGTTGACGGGGACTTTGCTGGTTTGGCCATTGACCACGGCTGTGGCGCTCAAGCGGTACAGGCCGGGCGGGGCAGGTTTGTTGGTGGCGTCTTTGCCATCCCAGGCGATGGGCATACTGCCCGGCATTTGGGGGCCGGCAATCAGTTCTTGCACCAAGCGGCCTTGTGCATCAAAGACGCTGATCTGAACACCGCTGGCACCTGTGGGCAGGTCGATGTTGCCTGTGATGTCGCCACCGGTGTTCAGCTGCGTTGGCGTATCGGTGACAGACACTTTTTTCCCGATCAAGGAGGCGCTGCCCAGCATGCGCTCGCCCGACATGGAGGTGACGAATTTGTCCAGCGAGCCCTGCATGTTGGTCAAGGCTTCGAGCTGCGAGAACTGCGCCAGTTGTGCGACAAAAGCCTCGTTTTTGACGGGCTCCAGAGGGTTTTGGTTTTGCAGTTGGGCCGTGAAGAGGGTCAGGAATTCCTGTTTACCCATTTCTTCTTTGGTTTTTTTGGCGGCCTCTTTGACGTCCTCGTACCGAGAGACGTTCTTGAGCAGGCTAGACGATGTCACATTGGGGGTGGCCATGGTGTGCTTTCAGGTCAGGCCTTGGAGATGTCCAGCGTGCGCATCATCAATTGACGCGCCGTGTTGATCACTTCGACGTTGTTTTGGTAAGAGCGGGCGGCGGCCATCATTTCGACCATCTCAGTGACTTCGCTCACGTTGGATTGGTAGACGTAACCGTCTTTGTCGGCCAACGGGTTTTTCGGGTCAGAGACACGGCGCGGTGGGGCGGTGTCGTCCGCCATGCGGTCGACCTTGACGCCGCCTTGGTAGGCGGCGCCTTTGTGCGTCATCTCTTCGCTGATCAGGGCCTTGAAAACAGGGCGCTTGGCCCGAAAGGCGTCTTTTTCGTTGGTCGAGACCGTACCGGCATTGGCCAAGTTGGAGGCGGTCGAGTTCATGCGCGTCAGCTGCGCGTTCAGGGCAGTGCCAGCGATGCCGAAAATTTTGTCCATGCTCATGATCAATCGCCTCTCAAAGCTTTGCGCAGACCGCTGACCCGGCTTTCCAGAAAGTTCAGGGTGGCTTGGTAATCGGCAGCGGCTTTACCGTATTGGGCTTGCTCCACACTCATCTCCACGGTGTTGCCGTCAAACGAGGTGTTGAAGGGGGTTCTGAAGCGCATGCCATCGGCGTCCAGGCCTTGCCCCTGCGAAAAGTGGCCTTGGTCGGTGGACTTCATGGCGTTGTCTTGTTGCGTAGCGGTCATGACCGCCTTGAAATCGATGTCACGCGCTTTGTAATGAGGGGTGTCGGCATTGGCAATGTTTTGAGCCAGCACCTCGAGTCGTCGGCTTTTGACGCTCAATGCACGTTCGTGCACGCCGAGTGCGTTGTTCAATAAGTTCATACCGACTCCTGTGCTGGTGACTGGGTTGCTGGATACCGTTGCGTCAATCTTTTGACGTCAAGCCCTCAAGAAAGGCTTTGCTCAGTCGATATACGCAAAAGCTGTGCCAACCAAATTGGGGTGATTTGCAGGGTTCGCCATCGCAGCAGTCCATGCAAAGCGGCCAACTTTCGCCCTGCTTGCCGCTGGGCGGCAAGGCATTGCCGCCCTTCAGCGCTGGGCGCTGGGCTGGGTTTGCGCCACTTCGTCATAAAGGCGCGCCAGATGGACTTTGTGGGGGGCAGGCGTGTTCGGCCCTTGGGCCGTCTGGGGCATCGGGCCCAGCAGATTTTGGGTCAGCTGGTGCAGGCCAGACAAGATGGAGTTGCGCGTGATGGGGTTGCGCGTGTCATGGCCGGTGTGCAGGTAGCGCGCTTGTGGACCTGCAATCGCCAGGGGGGCGTCAGGCCGGGTCTCTTGCCGAGCGGCGGGGGTCAAAACGGTCAAGTACAGGTCATCGAGGCCAATGGGTGGGCCTTTGACGCGCAGGCCGGCTTGGCCAAAGTAGCGGTCGACCAGATCAAGCTGTTGCAGCAGGCCCATGCCCAATATGGCGCGCGGGTTGTCTTTGAAGCCGACCGATGCGGCCCCACGGTTGGGGCCATCGCAAAATTGGATGATGCCGTGGCAGTTGCCGTTGCTCGCTTGCGGGTTCATGCCGCCGCTTTCCATCAGGGTCAGGCGTGCAAAGTCATCGGGTTGGAAGTTGTAGCGTTCGGCC
>CANGZO010000091.1 GCA_947458305.1 Comamonadaceae bacterium | reverse complement strand
TCCGTCATGGGTAATGCCCTGAATGAAGACTTCTTTGGCGGAGTTGGAGACCATCGGATAGAGGGGTTGAAGTGGGGACCAAACGCACCGGGATCACCGCTGCTTTTGCATGTTGGGTATTGTATCTTATATAAGACTTAAGCCAATGCAGATAACCCTGAGCTACAGGGGCAACTGCCCCTAAAATATTCATCCAGCGGCCCCACTCCATCGGGCCGATTTTTATTTCAGGAGTTCCCGCATGTCCGCTCACATTGAAGCCGCCTCACCGCACACCATGAACACCTATGGCCGACTGCCGATCGCACTCAGCCATGGTCAGGGTTGCCGAGTCTGGGACGTCAATGGCAAGCCATACCTCGATGCCCTCGCTGGCATCGCTGTGAACACCTTGGGGCACAACCACCCCGACTTGGTGCCCGCCCTGCAAGACCAGTTGAGCAAAATGATCCACAGCTGCAACTACTTCCATGTGCCCAACGCCGAAGTGCTGGCGGCCAAGCTGGTGGAAATGTCGGGCATGACGAATGTGTTTTTCTGCTGCACGGGCCTCGAAGCCAACGAGGCAGCGATCAAACTGGCGCGCAAGTTCGGTCACGACAAGGGCATCGAAAAGCCCGAGATCGTGGTGTACGAAAAAGCCTTCCACGGCCGCAGCATCGCCACCCTGAGCGCCACCGCCAACGAGAAGCTCAAAAAAGGTTTCGGCCCCATGCTCGACGGCTTTTTGCGCGTGCCGGTGAACGACATCGAGGCTCTGAAAAAAGCCACCGAGGGCAACCCCAATGTGGTGGCGGTGTTCATGGAAACCATCCAGGGCGAAGGCGGCATCAACCCGATGCGCATCGAATACCTGCAGCAAGTGCGCGCTCTGTGCGACCAAAAAGATTGGTTGATGATGGTGGACGAAGTGCAATGCGGCATGGGTCGCACCGGCAAGTGGTTCGCGCACCAGTGGTCCGGCATCGTGCCTGACGTGATGCCGCTGGCCAAGGGCCTGGGCTCGGGAGTGCCGATTGGCGCGGTAGTCGCAGGCCCCAAGGCCGCCCACATCTTCCAGCCCGGCAACCACGGCACCACTTTTGGCGGCAACCCGCTGGCCATGCGTGCGGGGGTCGAAACCATCCGCATCATGGAAAAAGACGGTGTGATGGCCAACGCAGCCAAAGTGGGCGCGCATTTGCGCGGCGCGCTGGAGAAGGCTTTGGCGGGCATACAAGGGGTGAAAGAAGTGCGCGGTCAAGGCTTGATGCTGGGCATCGAGCTGGACCGCCCTTGCGGCGCCATTTGGACACGCGCCGCTGAAGCCGGTCTGCTGCTGAGCGTGACAGCCGACAGTGTGATCCGCTTAGTGCCTCCGCTCATCATGACCGAATCTGAAGCCGATGAAGTGGTCGCCATTTTGGTGCCTCTGATCAAGACCTTCTTGGCAGAGGCGCCATGAGCAACGTCCCAGCGCCCGTGCGGCACTACCTGCAGTTCACCGACCTCACGGCCGTCGAGTACGCGCATGTGTTTGCTCGCGCCGCCGAGATCAAGCGCAAATTCAAGGCCTACGAAAAATACCACCCACTGGCCGACCGCACGCTGGCCATGATCTTTGAAAAAGCCAGCACCCGCACCCGCGTGAGCTTTGAAGCGGGCATGTACCAACTGGGCGGCTCGGTGGTGCACCTGACCACGGGCGACAGCCAGCTCGGCCGCTCCGAGCCCATCGAAGACAGCGCCCGCGTGATCAGCCGCATGACCGACATCGTCATGATCCGCACCTACGGCCAAGACAAGATCGAGCGCTTTGCTTCGCACTCGCGTGTGCCCGTCATCAACGGCCTGACCAACGAATTCCACCCCTGCCAAATCCTGGCCGATATCTTCACCTACATCGAACACCGTGGATCGATTTCGGGCAAGGTCGTCGCTTGGGTGGGCGACGGCAACAACATGGCCAACACCTGGCTACAAGCGGCCGAGTTGCTGGGCTTTACGGTGCACCTGAGCACGCCCAGCGGCTACGAAGTCGACCAGGCCGTGGCCGGTTTGCGCAGCGCCGACAGCTACAAAATCTTCAAAGACCCCGAAGACGCCTGCCGAGGCGCCGACCTGGTCACCACCGACGTGTGGACCAGCATGGGTTTTGAGGCCGAAAACGAGGCCCGCAAGAAAGCCTTTGCCGACTGGTGCGTGGACGAGGCCATGATGCAAGTGGCCAAGCCCGACGCCCTGTTCATGCACTGCCTGCCAGCGCACCGGGGTGAAGAAGTCAGCGCCGAAGTCATCGACGGCCCACAATCGGTCGTGTGGGATGAGGCAGAAAACCGCATGCATGTGCAAAAAGCCCTCATGGAATTTTTGCTCTTGGGCCATGTGAACGCCTGACATGTCCGCCTGCACCACCTGCGGCGCTTGCTGTGTGAGCTTTCGGGTGGACTTTTCCTTGTACGAATACGAAGAAGGTGGCGGCGATGTGCCAGCAGGCTTGGCCTCGCCCATCACCGAGCACACCTGCCGCATGCGCGGCACCGACCACAGCCCGCCGCGTTGCGCCGCGCTTTATGGCAAAACAGGCGAAAAAGCAATTTGCGGCATCTACGAATGGCGCCCCTCGCCCTGCCGCGAGTTTGAAGAAGGCAGCCCCGCCTGCGAACAAGCCCGCCGCCGCCACGGCCTGCCTGCGCTGAGTGCCTGATGCCGTGCTTCAAAATAGCCCACCATGACTTTCACCCCCACCCTGCAAGACTGCGAACTGCTGGACGCACAAGACCCACTGCGCGCATTGCGTGACCAATTTGACCTGCCCCAAGGCGTCATCTACTTGGACGGCAACTCGCTGGGCGTGCTGCCCAAAACTGCTCCGGCCCGCGTGGCCCAGGCTGTCACCCATGAATGGGGGCAAGACCTGATCAAAAGCTGGAACAGCGCAGGCTGGTTCACCCTGCCCCAGCGCGTAGGCGACAAAATCGCCCGCGTCATCGGTGCCCAAGCGGGCGAGGTGGTGGCCGCCGACAGCACCTCGATCAACCTGTTCAAAGTATTGGCCGCAGCGCTGCTCATCGCCAAAGCCGACCACCCTCACAAAAACAAAATCGTCAGCGAACGCAGCAACTTTCCCACGGACCTCTACATCGCCGAAGCCTTGTGCAATGAACGCGGCTACACGCTTGAATTGGTCGAAGCCGACGAGATCGCTGCCGCCCTGCAAGCCGATGTGGCGGTGCTGATGCTCACCCATGTGAACTACCGCACGGGCGCCATGCACGACATGCAGGCCGTCACCGCGCAGGCCCACGCGCATGGCATCCTCACCGTGTGGGACCTGGCGCACAGCGCAGGCGCGGTACCGGTCGACCTGAACGGCTCGGGGGCCGACTTTGCGGTGGGCTGCGGCTACAAATACCTCAACGGCGGCCCCGGCGCACCTGCTTTTGTGTGGGTGCACCCGCAGCACACCGAGCGCCCCGACCTGCCATTCATGCAACCGCTGGCCGGTTGGTGGGGCCACGCCGCGCCTTTTGCATTCACGCCAGACTACCAACCCGCCAAAGGCATCACACGCTTCCAATGCGGCACACAACCCATCCTGAGCCTCACCGCGCTGGACTGCGGTCTGGATGCTTTTTTGAGTGCCGAAGCGCTGGGCGGCATGGCTGCGCTGCGCCAAAAGTCATTGGCCCTCACGGGTCTCTTCATGCAGCTGGTGCGCACGCGCTTGCACGGCCACGGCTTTGGCATCGCGACCCCGGCCGAAGAAGCCCTGCGCGGCTCACAAGTGAGCCTGACCCGCGCCAATGGCGCTTACGCCATCGTGCAGGCCTTGATCGCACGCGGCGTGATCGGCGACTTCCGCGCGGGCGACGGCGGCCAGCACCCGGACATCCTGCGCTTTGGCTTCACGCCGCTTTACATCGGCTATGCCGATGTGTGGCAGGCCGCAGATCACTTGTGCCAAGTCATGCAAAGTGGCGAGTGGCAAGATGCCCGCTTTGCACTCAAAAATGCGGTCACCTGAAATTCAGCCCGCTCCTGCCGTTTTTACCCCCCACATTCAAAGAACACCGTGCAACTGAAGATCAACGGCCAAAGCCGCACCACAAGCGCCGACCCGAGCATGCCTTTGCTCTGGGTGCTGCGCGACGAACTGAACCTCACCGGTACCAAATTCGGCTGCGGCATCGCCGCTTGCGGGGCCTGCACAGTGCATGTGGGCGGTCAGCCCGTCCGCTCTTGCGTGATGCCTGTGTCGGCGGTGGCCAACCAAACAATCAAGACCATCGAATCCTTGGGCACCGCAGAAAAACCGCACCCCTTGCAAGCCGCATGGGTCGCCGAACAAGTGCCGCAATGCGGCTACTGCCAAAGCGGCATGCTGATGGCCGCTGCCGCCCTGCTCGACAAAAACCCCAATCCCAGCGACGCAGACATCGACGCCGCCATGACCAACCTGTGCCGCTGCGGCACCTACCAGCGCGTGCGCGCCGCCATCCACCGGGCTGCTGCCAGCATGAAGAAAGGCGGTGCCGCATGAGACGCCGCACCTGGCTTCTCAGCGCTCTGGGTGCAACCGGCGCACTGGTCGTCGGCTGGGGCGTGATGCCCGCCCGCTCACGCCTGGGTTCACCCGAGCTCATGCTCAAAACCCAAGGCGATGTCGCCCTGAACGGCTGGATCAAGATCGCAGCCGACGGTGCCGTGGTGCTGGCCATGCCCCGCAGCGAAATGGGCCAGGGCGTGCACACGGCGCTGGCCATGTTGGTGGCCGAAGAGCTCGATGTACCCCTGAACCGCGTGCGTCTGGAGCAAGCCGGCGGCGACAGCATTTACGGCAACGTGGCCATGCTGGTGGCCAGCCTCCCCTTTCACCCGCTGGACAGCGAAGGCGAGAACAAGCCCGTCAAGATCAAGATGGGTGAATGGCTGGTGGGCAAAGTCGCCCGCGAACTGGGCCTCAACGCCACCGGCGGCTCGTCCTCGATCGCCGACCTGTGGGACCCTTTGCGCATGGCTGCTGCCACCGCGCGCGCCAGCCTGCTGCAAGCCGCTGCTGCGGCGTGGAAAGTGCCCGTCAGCGAAATCACCGTGACCGCTGGCGTGATGAAGCACGCTTCGGGCCAATCGGCGCACTATGGCCAGATGGTGGCCACCGCTTCGGGCAGCACGCCCTCGGGCATCCAGACCAAATCACGCGAGAAGTGGCAGCTCATCGGTCAACCCGCGCCGCGCACCGACATCCCCTCCAAAGTCACAGGTCAAGCCACCTTCGGCTTGGACGTGCGACTGCCCGGCATGCTGTTTGCCGCTGTCCAGATGTGCCCCATGCTGGGCGGCAGCGCTGCGTCCATGGACACGAAAGACGCCTTGGCGCTGAAAGGCGTTTCTCAAGTCGTGCCGCTGGGCGCCTGGGGCGGCGGCACCGCAGGCTTGGCCGTGGTCGGGCAAACCACCTGGCACGCACGCCAAGGTGTTCAGGCCGTCAAAGTGCAGTGGCAAGCACCTGCCACGGGCGCGGTGGACACCCAGCGCATCCAGGCCGATCTGCTCAATGCCCTGAACACTGAAAGCGGCTTCACTTTCCACGAACAAGGCGTGCCCATACAGGCCGAAAAAGCTGCCACCACCCGCATCGACGCGCTGTACCAAGCGCCCTACCTGGCCCACGTCACGATGGAGCCGATGAACTGCACCGCGCAAGTCAAAGACGGCAAGGTCGAGATCTGGGTGCCTACACAAGTGCCACAAATGGCGCGCGACATGGCCGCCAAAGTGGCCAAGGTCGACAAGGACCAAGTCACCGTCCATGTCACCCAACTGGGCGGTGGCTTCGGTCGTCGCCTGGACGTCGACTTTGTCGGCCAAGCGGTGCAAGTCGCCATGGCCTGCGAGGGCCTGCCGGTGCAGCTGAGCTGGTCACGTGAAGAAGACATGAAGCACGACTTTTACCGGCCCATGCATCTGGCCAAGTTCCAGGCCTCGCTCGACGACAAAGGCGAAGTCAGCAGCTTGCGCATCAAATCGGCCGGTGACGCCATCACCCCGCGCTGGATGGCGCGTGCAGCGCCCCACCTGTCAGGCCCCATCGACATGCCAGACAAGACTGCGTCCGAAGGCCTGTTCGATTTGCCCTACGGTTTTGCCAGCCAGCACATGAGCCATGTGGCCACGAAGTCTGGCGTGCCGGTGGGCTTTTGGCGCTCGGTCGGTCATTCGCACAACGCCTTCTTCTCGGAAAGCTTCATCGACGAACTGGCCGCCGCCACGAAGCAAGACCCGCTGGCCTTCCGCCTGAAGCTGTTGAAAGACGCACCGCGCTACGCCGCCGTACTCAAGCTGGCGGCCGACAAAGCGGCTTGGGGCACGCCCCTGCCCGCAGGTCGTGCGCGGGGCATCGCGCTGCACAAGTCCTTTGGCTCCATCGTGGCGCAAGTGGCCGAAGTGTCCCTGGCCAACGGCCAGATCCGCGTGCACCGCGTGGTGTGTGCCATCGACTGCGGCACCGTGGTCAACCCCGGCACCGTGGCCCAGCAAATGGAAAGCAGCGTGGTCTATGCCCTGAGCGCAGCGCTTTTCGGCCAAATCGACATCGTGGGCGGCGTGGTGCAACAAAGCAACTTTGCTGACGCCCCCATGCTCACGCTCAGCCAGACCCCGGTGGTGGAAACCCACATCGTGCCCAGCACCCGCCATCCGGCCGGCGTGGGCGAACCGGCGGTGCCGCCTTTGGCACCGGCGGTGGGCAATGCGCTGTTTGTCCTCACGGGCCAGCGACAAAGGGCCTTGCCTTTGAGGTTGTGAACTCAGCCCCCACGCAGCGTCTTGAGGATTTTTTGGCCGCCGCGACCATTGACCTCCATACCCAGACGCTTTTGTTCGGCGCGGATCGCCTCGCGCGATTTTTCGCCCAGCATGCCGTCGATGGGGCCGATGTCGTGGCCGCGCAGCGTCAGCATGCCCTGCAGCTCCCGTCGCTCGGCGCGTGACAGACCCGCGTCATCGGTGGGCCAAGGTGTGGCGAAGGGGCCAGCGCCGCGCAGGCGGTCGCTCAAATGGGCAATGGCCAAGCCATAGCTTTCGGCGGCGTTGTAGCTGTACAGCGCATCAAAGTTGCGCGTCACCAAAAACGCCGGGCCGTTTGCACCGGCCAAGGTCAGCAATCCCACGTTGCCCAAACTTTCTGGCAAGGCAGCGCCATCGATGCGGCGCACGCCACGGGCAGTCCATTCAGACACCGGGCGCTTGCTGCGTCGGCCCTCGCCTGCCAAAGAGATGCCTGCAGGCAACTTCACCTCAATGCCCCAGGGCAAGCCGCGTTGCCAGCCTGCTCGGGCCAAAAAGTTGGCGGTTGAGCCCAGTGCGTCCACGCTGCTGTCCATCAGGTCGGCGCGGCCATCCCCATCAAAATCCACCGCCAAGCGTTCAAAGGTGGTGGGCATGAACTGGGTGTGGCCAAAGGCTCCCGCCCACGAGCCCACGAAACGCTCGGGTGCGATGTGTCCGGCTTGCAATATGCGAAGCGCCGCAAAAAATTCACCCCTGAAAAAACTTTGACGCCGGCCGTGGCACGACAGCGTGCCCAGCGCTTGCACCAACGGGTATTTGCCAAAGGTTTGGCCAAAATTGCTCTCCACGCCCCACACCGCGACCACCGTGGCCGGGTCCACGCCAAAACGCTCTTCGGCACGCACCAGCGCCTGGCGGTGCTGCGTCAAACGCGCCGCGCCATCGCTCACGCGTTCTTCGTCCACCAACGCCGACATGTAGTCCCAAATGGGCATCCGAAACTCCGGCTGAAAGTTCAGCTTTTCGATCACGCTGAAGTCGGCTTGCAAGCCCGCCGTGTGCCGCGCCCAAGTGGCATCACTCACCTTGCCTGTACGAGCTGCCGGACGCAGTTCGGCCATGCAGGTCGACAAATCGGTGCTTTGCGCCCAAACGGCGGGTGCGAGCAGAGCGCTGGCCAGCACCGTGCTCATGCTGGCAGCGCGCACCCAAGCTGTGGTGCATGGGTTGGAGGCACGTGGTGTCATGAAGAAAAGTCCGTGAAAGTTGGTAGGCGTCTGAATGCGCGCCAGCGAATGTACAGCGTCAAGCGCACGAAAGGCAAAGGCTTGCTGTTCACCGATCAACGGGCGCCCCACCCGCATACAACCAAGGCACATCCATCAAGCGCTCGCCCAACAGGCGCATTGACAAGTTGCGCCCCCAAGCCAGTGGGCCCGTCGCGTGGAAGATACGGCCATTGCGGATGGCCCGCGCTTGCACGCGCGCGTTACGTGCCCAGCGTTGCTCAGCATAAGCTTGCAGTCGCGCCGGCACGCTACCAGAGCCTTGGGCCAGGCACTGCGCCAGCACCCGCGCGTCTTCGATGGCCATGCCCGCGCCCTGCGCCAAGTAAGGTCTCATGGGGTGAGCGGCATCCCCCAGCAAAGCGACGCGGCCCTGAGCCATTTGGTCTGCCCCGCTCAAGGGCACGCGGTCGTGCAACGCCCATTGCCGCCAGGCCGGCACCGATGCCAAGCGCTCGTGCAAATCACGGCCCACCGCGCCCATGGCCTGCATGAGTGCTTGGGTGTGCCCAGCCTGATCCCATTCTTGAGCTTGGTCTGGCTTGGCACCGTGCACGATGGCCACCAAATTGAGCCACTGCCCACCACGCACCGGGTAATGCACCACATGCAGGCGCGGCCCCATCCACACGGTGACTTGGTCGCTGCGCAAATGCAGGGGCAAATCGGCCTGCGCCACCAGCGCCCGATAGGCCAGGTGCCCTGTAAAGCGCGCCGGGGCATCGCC
>CANGZO010000090.1 GCA_947458305.1 Comamonadaceae bacterium | reverse complement strand
GCGTTCCACCAGCGCTTTGAGCAATAACTTGGCACGATCATCTAGCATGCGGTCATTTTAATGATGTAATTTGCGAATGAGATCCAAGTTCCGTCACGTTGCACTTTTTGGCAAATACCACACCACCGCGCATGGCGGCGCGCTGGAAAGCTCTCGCCGTGCGCTGGACGACGTGGCCCAGTTCCTGACGCGGCAAGGCTGCGATGTGGTGCTGGACCAAGAAACGGCCTCGCACACGGGCATGAACCAGTACCCTGCGCTGGAGATGACCGAGATCGGCAAACAGTGTGATCTGGGCTTGGTCATTGGGGGCGATGGCACCATGCTGGGCATTGGTCGCCAAATGGCCCGCTTCGGCCTGCCCCTGATGGGCATCAACCAAGGGCGGCTCGGTTTCATCACCGACATTCCCCTGCAAAGCTATCAGGACGTATTGCTGCCCATGCTGCAGGGCCACCACCAAACCGAAGACCGCAGCCTGCTGCAAGCCCACGTCATGCGCGACCAACGCTGCGTTTTCAGCGCTTTGGCCATGAACGATGTGGTGGTCAACCGCGGCGGCACTTCGGGGATGGTGGAACTGAGGGTTGAGGTCGATGGCCGATTTGTGTCCAACCAACGCGCAGACGGCCTGATCATCGCCACGCCCACAGGTTCCACCGCGTATTCTTTGTCTGTGGGTGGGCCATTGATGCACCCAGCCATTGGCGGCTGGGTCATGGCGCCGATTGCACCGCACACGCTGTCTAACCGCCCCATTGTCTTGCCCGAGTCGTCTGAGATCAGCATCGAGATCGTGGCGGGGCGTTACGTCAGCGCCAATTTCGACATGCAGTCTCTGGCCGACCTGATTTTGGGTGACCGGATCGTGGTCAAGCGCTCTGAGCACACGGTGCGGTTTTTGCACCCCGCGGGTTGGAACTACTTTGACACCCTGCGCAAAAAAATGCACTGGAATGAAGGCGCTTGAGCCATGGCACTGACGCACATCACCTTGCGCGACTTTGTGATCGTGCGAACCCTGGAACTGGATTTGGCCCAAGGCTTCAGTGTCCTGACGGGCGAAACGGGAGCCGGCAAATCGATTTTGATCGACGCCTTGCAACTGGCTTTGGGCTCTCGCTCCGAATCGGGCGTGGTGCGTGAAGGCGCCAGCCGCTGCGAAGTCTGTGCCGAATTTGACACTACCCCCGCCATCCAATCTTGGCTGGAAGTGGCTGGCTTTGATGCGAACCCAGCTTTGCTGCTGCGCCGCACGGTCGACACTGCGGGCAAAAGCCGCGCCTGGATCAACGGCAGCCCCGCCACCGCCACGCAGCTGCGCGAACTGGGTGAGCAGCTTTTGGACATCCACGGCCAGCACGCTTGGCAAAGTCTGACCCGGCCCGACGCGGTGCGCGGCTTGCTGGATGCCTACGCGGGCATCGATCACCGCCCTTTGAAAGCCGCTTGGCAATCATGGCGACAAGCGCAACAAGCCTTGACCGACGCGGTGCAAGCGCAAAGCACATTGACCAGCGAACGCGAGCGGCTGGCCTGGCAAATTGGCGAGCTGGAAAAGCTGAACCCGCAAGTGGATGAATGGCAGGAGCTGAGCACCCAGCACAGCCGCTTGGCCAATGCACAGGCCTTGATCGACGGGGCCAACCAAGGCACGCTGCTGCTCGAAGGAGACGATGATGGCGGCGCGTTGCGTCAGCTGGCACGCGCCATCCAGACCCTGCAATCGCTGGGGGAGTTTGAACCCGAGTTCAACGCCTTGGCCGAGGTCCTGACTTCGGCCCAAGCCCAAGCCGAAGACGTGGCTTACAGCCTGCACGCCTATTTGCGCAAAACCGATCTGGACCCGGCCCAACTGGCATTGCTCGACGAGCGCATGGGCCTTTGGTTGTCGCTGGCTCGCCGCTACAAAAAAACCCCGGACGAACTGCCGCTGAGCTTGCAAACTTGGCGACAAGAACTGGCGCAACTCGATGCCGCAGCCGACCTGGACAGCCTTCAAAAAGCCGAACAAGTCGCACACAAAGCCTGTATGCAAGCGGCTAAAGCCGTGTCACAGCAACGCCAAAAAGCGGCGAAGCCCCTGGCCCAAGCCGTCAGCAGCGCCATGCAACAACTGGGCATGCAAGGCGGCCGCTTTGAGGTGCAGCTGCAAACACTGGATGCGCCTGCTCAGCACGGCCTGGAAGAAGTGAGCTTTTTGGTCGCCGGGCATGCAGGCAGCACGCCCCGGCCCGTGGGCAAAGTGGCCTCGGGTGGCGAGCTCTCTCGCATCGCGCTGGCCATTGCAGTCACCACCAGCGAACTGGGCGAAGCGGGCACCTTGATTTTTGACGAGGTCGATTCGGGTGTGGGCGGCGCTGTGGCCGAAACCGTGGGTCGCCTGATGAGGCAACTGGGCCAACACCGTCAAGTGCTGGCGGTCACCCACTTGCCCCAAGTGGCCGCCTGCGCCGACCACCACCTGCTGGTCAGCAAAGCCGCAGCCAATGGCCAGGTCAGCAGCCAAGTTCGCGGCGTATCTGGCGAAGAACGCGTGAGCGAAATCGCCCGCATGTTGGGCGGCGAAAAGTTGTCCGCCACCACCTTGGCCCATGCACGCGAAATGCTGCAAACCCCTTCCCAACCCACCGCCCGCAAAGCGGTACAAAGCTGAGCATGGACATCATCCTCATCACCGGCATGTCCGGCTCTGGCAAATCGGTGGCGCTGCATGCCCTAGAGGACGCAGGTTACTACTGCGTGGACAACCTACCGCCTGAACTGCTAATCCCCTTCGTCAAGCTAGAAGAACAGCAAAATGAGGCACGCTTGGCCATTGCCATTGATGTGCGCAGCGCCAATTCGCTGCACTTGATGCCCGAGCAAATGACTCTGCTGCGCGACATGGGCATGACGGTGAAATCGGTGTTTCTGGATGCGAATACGGACACTCTGCAGCGCCGCTATTCAGAATCCAGACGCAAGCACCCTTTGTCCGGTGGCGATAAGCCGCAAAGTGACAAAGCGCTGTTGGAAACCATCCAATTCGAGCGCGAATTGTTGGCCGATTTGCGCGATCGCGCCCATGTCATCGACACCAGTTTGCTTCGCTCAGCACAGCTGCAAACTTACATCAAGACCTTGGTCAGCGCCCCATCGGCCCAATTGACCTTGGTCTTTGAATCCTTTGGCTTCAAGCGCGGCATCCCCACCGATGCCGACTACGTGTTTGACGTGCGCATGCTGCCCAACCCGCACTACGAAAGCGCTCTGAAACCACTCACAGGACGCGACGAACCGGTGCAGGCCTACTTGCGACAGTCCGAAGAGTTTGTGCAGATGCAGCTGCAGATTGAGGGTTTTCTAAAACACTGGATTCCGGCCATCGAACGCGACCACCGCAGCTATGTCACGGTGGCCATCGGCTGCACCGGCGGCCAACACCGCTCGGTGTTCATGGTCGAGCAACTGGCGCAAAGCTTTGGCACACGCTGGCTTACCCTCAAGCGGCACCGGGAACTGGACGCGCTCTGAACGCCACTCAGCCTGCAGTTCGGAGCTTCAGCTCCGACATCAGCGGGTGCGCCAAGTACACATGTCGGGGCTGAAGTCACCGACCGAATCTGGCTCAGGTCATCAACAAGGTTCGAATCGGCGCTGGCAAGCCCATAGCAGGCCAGGCATCGGCATCCACCCACTGTCCCTCACACGCCGGGGCGCTTTTCCTGGCCCCGTGGATGCGCACCGGGTGCAAATGCAAATCACGGTGCGTCAGCACATGCTTCCAGGGTGTGATGAATTCCGCCTCCTGCCCATTGCCCCAAGCGGCCAACACATCCTCTTCCTTGTCGAACACGGGCAAACTGAACAAACCCGCCCAAATGCCCGTGTCAGGCCGCTTTTGCAGCCACACCTGGCCTTGCGCATTGACTGCCCACAGCAGCCACAGCGTGGCGCTGCTGCGTTTGAGCTTGCGGGTTTTGACGGGGTAGGCCAGCGGCTTGCCCTGCGCCAGGGCTTGGCACACCGTGCTGACGGGGCAGGCCTCGCACTGCGCTTTGCGAGGCAAACACACGGTGGCACCCAGGTCCATCAGGGCCTGGGTATAGCGCGGCATGTCGGCCACTTGCACAGGCAAGAGGTCTTGCGCCAGCGCCCAAAGGGCTTTTTCGTTTTTGGCTACTGCCAAGTCCGCGCCGTAGCCCAGCACGCGGGTCAGCACCCGCTTGACGTTGCCGTCCAGAATGGCGGCACGCTCGGCAAAGCAAAAGGCCGCAATGGCCGCTGCAGTGGACCTGCCAATGCCGGGCAGGGTTTGCAGGTCTTCGGCGCGGCGCGGAAAGGCCCCGCCAAAACGCCCCATCACTTCTTGGGCGCATTTGTGCAGGTTTCGAGCACGGCTGTAATAGCCCAGCCCGCTCCACAAGGCCAGTACATCGTCTTGCGGCGCAGCGGCCAACGCAGCCACATCCGGAAAACGCCCCAAAAACCGTGGGAAGTAGTCCAGCACAGTGCTCACCTGCGTTTGCTGCAACATGATCTCGGACAGCCAAACGCGGTAAGGGTCTTGGGTGTTTTGCCAAGGCAGGCTTTGGCGGCCGTGCAGGCGCTGCCAGTCCACCATGCGGCGGGCAAACCCATCGGGCAAAGTCATCACGGTTTCTGGCATGTGGGGCAATAAAAGGTGGTGCGCTGGCCTTGCAGCATGGATTGGATGGGTGTGGCGCACACTCGGCAAGGCTCGCCCGCGCGGCCATACACCGCAGCTTCGAGTTGAAAGTAGCCGGTGCGGCCTTCGGCGCTCACAAAATCCTTGAGCGAGCTGCCGCCCTGATCTACAGCCCGGGTCAGCACCTGCACGATGGCCGCATGCAACCGGGCCACCCGGGGCTTGGACAAACGCGATGCTTTGGTGGTGGGGCGTATGCCCGCCATGAACAAGGCTTCCGACGCATAGATATTGCCCACGCCCACGACCTCGTCGCCTGCCAGCAAAACCTGCTTGATGGCCGACTGGCGTTTTTTAAGGGCTTGGGCAAAAGCAGCCACATCGAACTGGGCACTCAAGGGCTCCACACCCAGCCGACCCAAGAGCTTTTGCGCCTGTGGCGAATCTTCACCCGGCGCCCAGACCACCGCCCCAAAGCGGCGCGGGTCGTGCAGGCGCAGCACGCCCCGGTCGGTCACCAGGTCCATGTGGTCGTGCGGGCCGGCTTCGGGTTGTGTGGGGGCAAAGTTCAAGCTGCCCGACATGCCCAGATGCACCAGCAGCAGGCCTTGGTCCAGGTCCAGCAGCAGGTATTTGCCGCGGCGCCGCACCCCCCAGATTTGCCGCCCCACCAGGCTGGCAGCGGGCACGCCCAGCGGCCAGCGCAGGGGCTTGCCCATGTGCAGCGCCAAAATGTGCGCCGAGGCAATGCGGTCGGCAAAACTGCGGCGGGTGACTTCAACTTCGGGGAGTTCGGGCATGGGCTCTCGCACAAAAAGGGACATCGCCCGAAAAGGGCGGACCAAAGAATGCGTGGATTATGATGAAGCCATGAAATCTTGGTTCCGAGCCGCGTTGATGTTCCTGTGCGTTCAAACCGCATGGGCGCAAGCCGTCACGCCACCAGCCGCCCCCAAAGACCGGCCTGCGGCGCAAAAATCCGCTTTAGACGCCATGCTTTTTTACCAACTGTTGTTGGGTGAAATGAACGTCCGCAGCGGCGCTCCGGGCAGTGGTTTTTCCATCATTTTGGACGCCGCTCGCAAAACCAAAGACCCTCTGGTTTTTCAAAGAGCTGTGGACGTCGCGCTGCAATCGCGCTCGGGTGATGCTGCGCTCCAAGCTGCACAGGCTTGGAAAAGCACGATTCCTGAATCCACCGAGGCCAATCGTTACCTGTTGCAGATTTTGCTGGCTTTGAACCGCTTGGATGAGGCGGGTCAAGCATTGGCCGTTTCGATCCGCGAATTGCCTGCCAATGAACGATCGACCGCCATCGCGTCGATTCCCAGAGTTTTTGCTCGCGTACAAGACAAAAAGCTGGCAGCTGACACGGTCGAAAAAGCACTTCAAGCCGCTTTAAGGCAAGCCCCTACCGCCGCCGCTGCATGGACCACCGTCGGCAGGATGAGGCGAGAGGCAGGCCAATTGGCTCTGGCTGTTGAAGCCACCCGTCAGGCCTTGCTGGCCGATGCCACCGCCTCCGGCCCCCTGGTGTTGGCCCTGAGTTTGGTCAGCGCTGCACCGACTGAACTGTGGCCTTTGATCCACCAAGCCATGCGGGGGCCGGCTCCGCCCGAGTTACGGCTAGGTTATGCCCGCTTGCTCATTGGTCAGCTTTCCTACACCCAGGCTTTGGAGCAACTTCAAAAAATCAACACCGACGAGCCTACGTTTGCCGATGCCTGGTGGGTGCATGGTCTGCTGTTGATGGAAACAGGACAGTGGCAATTGGCCGAGCAAAAACTGCTCACGCACGTCGGCTTGGCTCCCGCTTTGCAAGACAAAGGCGCTCCTGAAGGACTGACCGAGTCTTTACTGGCCTTGGCTCAAATTGCCCAGCGCAAAGGTCAATGGACCCAAGCTCAACAATGGTTGGCCCAAGTGCCTGCCAATGCCGACCCCATCAAACTGGCCAGTCGACAAGCCGATTTGCTGTCGCAGCAAGGCCGGCTGGACGAGGCGCGCCTGACGCTGGAACGGATCAGGGCGAACACCCCTGAGCTGGCCATCCGAAAAGCCTTGGTTCAGTCGCAATGGCTGCGCGACAACAAACAAGCTGCCAATGCTTATGCATTGGTCAAGCAAACCATGGCCCAGCACCCACAAAACACCGAGCTGATGTCCGAGCTGGCCATGGTCAGTGAAAAGCTCAAACGCTATGACGAGATGGAGGCATTGCTCCGCGAACTCATGAAGCGAAAACCCGATGACCCCCATGCCTTCAATGCCTTGGGTTACTCGCTGGCCGATCGCAACATCCGACTGCCGGAAGCCCGCGAGTTGATCGTCCGAGCCCTCCAACTGGCACCGAACGATGCGTACATCCAAGACAGTTTGGGTTGGGTCGCTTTCAGGCAGGGCCAACTGGCTGAAGCCCTGCAGCTTTTACAAACGGCCTACAAAGCCAAGCCAGATGCAGAGATAGCCGCGCATTTGGGCGAGGTGCTGTGGGTCATGGGACAACGCGATGCGGCGGCTGTGGTTTGGCGCGAAGGTCTGCTGCTGAAGCCCGACAACGAAACCCTGGCCGAGACGCTCAAACGTTTTCAGTTCAAACCATGAGTGAGCGCCCCCACAACATCGATGGCGAGTGTGTTGCAAGATGACTTTGCGTGTTTTATGGCGATGGAGCCTTGTGCCGTGGCTTGTCCTGTTGACGGCTTGTGCCACCCCACAACCCAAAATCTCAGCCCCAGGCGCTGACTTTTCCGGTCGATTGGCCGTTCAGGTGCTCAAAGATCCGCCGGAGTCCCTGAGTGCAAGCTTTGAATTGCAAGGTTCTGCCCAGTCTGGTCAGATGCTTTTGCTCAGCCCCATTGGCACGACTTTGGCACGCCTGCAATGGCAACCCGCTTTCGCACGCCTTGAGCAAGGCCAGCAGCAGATTGACAGCCCCAGCCTGCAGCAGCTGGCCACACACCTCACCGGCACCGAGCTGCCCATCCTCGCCTTGTTTGAATGGTTGGCAGGTCGCTCCGCAGATGCTGCCGGTTGGCAAGTTGACCTGTCGCAGCACGCCCAAGGCCGCATCACCGCAGAGCGGCGTTTGCCCGCGCCAGCCACGGTCTTGCGCATTGCATTGGACCGCTGATCGGTTCCCCCAAAAAGAGAGCATCCGTTCATGAAGACGCTGCACGATGTGCCGGCTCCGGCCAAGCTGAATTTGTTTCTACACATCACGGGGCGTCGGCCCGATGGTTACCACCTGCTCCAGTCGGTTTTCATGCTGATTGACTGGTGCGACACCCTGCATTTCGAAAAGCGTTCGGACGGCGTCATCAGCCGTGAAGACTTGAGCGTGGCTTTGCCCGCTCAAGACTTGATCACCCGGGCGGCCAGCTTGTTGCAAAAACACAGCGGCTGCACCTATGGCGCACACATCGCGGTGGACAAACAAATACCGGCCCAGGCAGGCATGGGCGGTGGCTCATCCGATGCAGCCACATGTTTGCTGGCACTGAACCGCCTTTGGGGTCTGAATTTGGACCTGGCGACTTTGGAAAAACTGGGCCTTGAACTGGGTGCCGACGTGCCTTTTTTCTTGCGCGGACGCAACGCTTGGGTCGAGGGTGTGGGTGAAAAAATCACCCCCATCGATCTTCCCCCAGCCCAGTTTTGGGTCGTGAAACCGCCACAAGGCATCAATACAGCTGAAATTTTTGCGCACGCGGACCTGAAACGTGACACAAAGGCTGCTACAATTTCGGTCTTTGCTGCAGACACATATGACTTTGGTCACAATGATTTGCAGCCTGTTGCTCAGGCTCTTTGCACAGGCGTTTCGCAGGCACTTCAAGTCCTCAATACCGCCGGTTTAAACGCTAGAATGACGGGCTCTGGCAGTGCTGTATTTGCCCCTTGCGACGCAAATACGCCTGAAATATCGGTTCCCGATGGATTTCTGGCACGGCGCTGCAGCAATATGGAGTCTCATCCCTTGTCGGGTTGGGCATCCAGCGAAAGTTGATCGGTCGGCTGCCTTTGGCAGTCAACCCGTGTAGGGGAGTCGCCAAGTTGGTTAAGGCACCGGATTTTGATTCCGGCATTCGAAGGTTCGAGTCCTTCTTCCCCTGCCAAATACGTTCAAACGTACAGGCCCTTTTATCTG
>CANGZO010000089.1 GCA_947458305.1 Comamonadaceae bacterium | reverse complement strand
TAATTACAGCCATTTGATTTCTCCGTATTCAGTCTAAAAGTCAGATTAAAAAAAAGGGGCCACAAAGCCCCTTTCGTCGAGTCTTGGGAACTCAAGCAGAAGCGTTGGCTTCTTCGGCTTGGTCGTCGGCCGCTTCGCTGACAGCCTTGACCACGTCGTTGACCGCATTGGCACGGCCTTCAATGATGGCGTCAGCGATGCCGCGGGCGTACAAAGCCACGGCCTTGGCCGAGTCGTCGTTGCCGGGGATGATGTAGTCGATGCCTTCGGGCGAATGGTTGGAGTCCACCACGCCGATCAATGGGATGCCAAGCTTCTTGGCTTCCGAAATAGCAATTTTGTGGTAACCCACGTCGATCACGAAAATCGCGTCAGGCAAAGCAGCCATATCTTGGATGCCGCCGATGTCTTTTTCGAGTTTTTCCATCTCGCGCTTGAACATCAACTGTTCTTTTTTGCTCAGGCTGTCGAGACCGGCTTCTTGCTGAGCCTTCATGTCCTTCAGACGCTTGATCGAGGTCTTGACGGTTTTGAAGTTGGTCAGCATGCCGCCCAACCAGCGCTGGTCAACGAAAGGCACGCCAGCGCGCTGGGCTTCGGCAGCCACCAGCTCGCGAGCTTGGCGCTTGGTGCCGACCATGAGGATGTTGCCGCGGTTGGCAGACAGCTGTTTGGCAAATTTGATCGCGTCCTGGAACATCGGCAGCGATTTTTCCAGGTTGATGATGTGGATTTTGTTGCGGTGACCAAAGATGAAAGGGGCCATCTTGGGGTTCCAGAAGCGGGTTTGGTGACCAAAGTGGACACCGGCTTCCAGCATTTCGCGCATGGTAACGGACATAAAAAATACTCCAAAGGTTGGGTCTAAAACCTGTCCACTGATCGCATGCAATGAAAACTGCAATTGACACCTTGATGAGACAGATTCGCGGTTGAACTTTGCCGGGTTGAGGTCGCTGTTTGGCGTTATGTTGAACATGACACTCAAAAGACAGCACCCGCGCTCTGCAAAGCCTTAGGATTATAGCATCCTGACCCACCAGAAAGTGCTCTCTTCCATGAAAGCTGACCTGATCGCCACCCGGCATGCCATCCAGGCTGGATCCACAACGGCCCAAGCAGCAGCTGAAGCTTGTTTGGCTTTAGCACAAAGCCCGGCTTGCGCCCACGCTTTCATGCAGATCAATCCCGAGGCGCTGCAGCAAACAGCCAGCCAAGCCCAAGTAAGCCAAAGCCCGCTCGCGGGCCTGGCGGTGTCCATCAAAGACCTGTTTGACGTTCAAGGGCAGATCACCCAGGCCGGCTCGATCGTCCTGAAAAACCAGCCCCCGGCCCCAGCTGACTGCCTGGCCGTGGCGCGTTTGCGCGCCGCAGGCGCGGGCCTGATTGGGCGCACGAACATGGTCGAATTCGCCTTTTCAGGGGTGGGTACCAACCCTCACCATGGCACGCCTGCCGCCTGGGACGGGCTGTATGACCAGCCCGTGGGCGCCCACGGCCAAGCCCATGTGCCCGGCGGCTCCAGCTCGGGCGCGGCCGTGTCGGTGGCCACGGGTGCTGCCTTCATCGGGTTGGGCTCGGACACGGGTGGCTCCATCCGGGTGCCTGCTGCGCTGAACGGCATCGTGGGCTTCAAAAACACCGCCCGCCTGGTGCCCACACAAGGCGCCCTGCCCTTATCCACCACTCTCGACACCGTGTGCGCCATGACGCGCACCGTGCGCGATGCGATTTTGGCCCATGAAGTGCTTTCGGCCAGACAAGTACCACAGGGGCAGCGACACTTGTCCGGCTTCCGCTTGGCGGTGGTCAAGAGCCTGATGCAGGACAGCATGGACACGACCGTTTCGCAGGCTTTTGAGCGCAGCCTGAACACGCTTCGCGCTGCAGGCGCGCACATCGACGAGATCGCCCTGACCGAGCTGAACGAATTGGCACCCATGATGAGCACCGGCGGCTTCAGTCCGGCCGAGGGCTTTGCCTGGCACCGTGCGCTGATCGAGCGCGATGGCGATCACTACGACCCCCGCGTCTTGCAGCGCTTGATGCGCGGCTCGGGCATGAAAGCACACGAATACATGGATTTGGTGCAGGCAAGGCGACAATGGATTCGCCGCGTGGAAGCCGCCTTGGTGGGTTACGACGCTGTGCTCTCCCCCACCACACCCATCACTGGACCCCAAATCAGCGATGTGGCACCTGGGGCCGAGCGCGATGCAGAGTTTTTCCGGGTGAACGGCCTGCTGCTGCGCAACACCAGCGCCGTGAACACACTCGACGGCTGCGGCATCTCGCTGCCTTGCCACGCACAGGGCGAGCTGCCTGTGGGCTTGATGGCTTGGCACGCAGCCATGCACGACGACACCATTTTGCAGCTGGCCTTGCTGCTCGAACCCTTGCTGCAACAGCACTGAAACCATGCATATCCTGAGCCGCTCAAACGCTTGGCCCATCTTGGGGCTTGCGCAGGTCCGGCAGCTGGAGCCACTGATTCAGGCCCACAACCCCACGCCCTTGATGCAAAGCGCGGGTCTGGCCTGCGCCCGACTTGCCTTGGCCGTGGCACCGCATGCCCGGCGGATCTGGGTCGCTGCAGGTCCGGGTAACAACGGCGGTGACGGCCTTGAGGCGGCCTTGCACCTGCACCAATGGGGCAAAGAAGTGGTGGTCAGCCGGGTGACCTCAACCGGACCTGGTCCGTCGGATGCGCAAGTGGCCTTGCAACGGGCGCAGCAGGCGGGCGTGCGCATTCAATCCAACGTGCCCACCAATTGGCTGCAACAAATGGGCCCGCAGGATCTTTGTATCGACGCCTTGCTGGGCATCGGTGCCACACGCCCCTTGAGCACTGATTTACTGGCCTGCGTGCAGGCCATGAACAACTGCTGGGCACCGGCGCTGGCCATCGACGTGCCCACTGGGCTCAACCCGCTATCGGGCCAGTGGCTGGGTGACGTGAATGGCAACAGCGGCGACCATTTGGCTGTCCGGGCCGACCACACCCTGAGCCTCATCGCCGTGCAAGCGGGCCTGCTGATGGGGCATGGGCGCGACGCCAGCGGCCAAATTTGGCTCGAAAACTTGGGCTATAACCCGAGCCAGCACAGCGTCTCAACACTGGCCTGGCTCAATGCCCCGCGCACAGAGGTACCTAAAGCCCACGCCAGCCACAAAGGCAGCCATGGCGATGTAGCGGTGATTGGCGGCGAAGGCATGGCCCCCCACGGCATGGGCATGACTGGCGCGGCCGTTTTGGCGGCCAAAGCCGCCTTGCACGCGGGTGCGGGTCGTGTCATTTTGAGCCTGCTGTCTGGCCAAGCCGTCGACAGCGTGCCGCCTGATGTGATGCAACGCGAATTCAAGCGGCTGGAGCTTGAAAAATTGCATGTGGTGTGCGGCTGCGGTGGCGGCAGCGCCGTGCAAGAAGTGTTGCCTGAGGTGCTGCGGCGCAGTGCCCAGCTGGTGCTGGACGCCGATGGCCTCAATGCCGTGGCTCAAGACACCCGCCTGCACAACGCGCTGCGCCAACGGGCTGTGCACACGGTTTCGCATGCCACCGTCATCACACCCCACCCCCTGGAAGCCGCCCGGTTGCTGGGCTGCGATACGCAGCAGGTGCAAAACGACCGCCTGAAAGCCGCGCAAGAACTGGGCGAACGCTTCCAATGCACCGTGGTTCTGAAAGGCTCAGGCACCGTGATCGCCGAGCCCGGGCATACGCCGCGCATCAACATCTCGGGCAATGGCCGACTGGCCATCGGCGGCACGGGCGATGTGCTGGCCGGGCTGGTGGGCGCGCGCATGGCGCAAGGCATGAGCGCTTTCGAAGCCGCCTGCGCGGCAGTGGCACAACACGGCCAAGTGGCCGATGACTGGCCACCAGGTGAGGCACTTACCGCCAGCCGACTGGCGCAAAGGCTCGTCTAAGCTGTGGCTGTTCTGAGAGGCATCATCGCCGGGGCTTGGTGGTCCTCGAGCCTTTTTTCTTCGCAGCTGTTTTTTTCACCGAAGCCTTGAGAGCCTGGATCGGTGAGCGGTTGCGCTCAGCATCGGCCATGCGGCGATCTTGCGCACCGCGCTTCTTGTCGCGCCCGCCTTCCGCAGGCGCTGAAACGCCTTTGTCGCGCATGGCCCGGGGGACCAGATCTTCACCCGGTGTCACCAGCCGGAAGTCGATCTTGCGCCCATCCAGATCCACCCGGCTGACCTGTACTTGCACCCGGCTGCCAATGGCATAACGGATGCCCGTGCGCTCACCGCGCAACTCCTGGCGCAACTCGTCAAAGCGGAAATACTCACCGCCCAGCTCGGTGATGTGCACCAAGCCCTCGACATACAAGGTGTCCAAAGTCACAAAGATGCCGAAGCTGGTCGCCGCAGACACCACGCCGCTGTACTCCTCACCCAGGTGCTCGCGCATGTACTTGCACTTGAGCCAAGCCTCCACATCGCGGCTGGCCTCGTCGGCGCGGCGCTCGTTGGCACTGCAGTGCAGGCCCGCAGCCTCCCAGGCACGTTGGTCAGCGGCAGACATGCGCACCCGAGGTGCAGACGACTCGGGCGCGTCGCCCTTGGCCGCGCGGCTTTTTTCCAGCCGCTTGCTCAGCTTGGCATGCGCCTCGCCGGGCACGGGCAAACTGGGCAGTGTGTATTTGCGCTCCATCAATATGGCTTTGATCACCCGGTGCACCAGCAAATCCGGGTAGCGCCGAATGGGGCTGGTGAAGTGGGTGTAGGCCTCATAGGCCAACCCAAAGTGGCCACTGTTGACCGGCGTGTAAATGGCCTGCTGCATCGAGCGCAGCAGCATGGTGTGGATCTGCTGCGCGTCCGGGCGGTCTTTGGTCGCTTGAGCGATTTTCTGGAACTCGCTGGTGTGCGGATCGTCACTGAGGCCCATGCCCAAACCCATGGCCTTCAGGTAATTGCGCAGGATGTCTTTTTTCTCGGCAGTGGGACCTTCATGCACCCGGAACAAACCCGGGTGTTTGCCCTGTTGAATGAAATCGGCGCTGCAGACGTTAGCCGCCAGCATGGCTTCTTCAATCAATCGGTGCGCTTCATTGCGCACGCGCGGCACGATCTTCTCAATGCGACCGCTCTCGTCGCAAACGATTTGCGTTTCAGTGGTTTCAAAGTCCACCGCACCGCGCACCGCACGCGAAGCCAGCAAAGCCTTGTACACATCCTGCAGGTTCATCAAGTCGGTCACGCGCTCTTTGCGCTTGGCCGCTTCCGGTCCACGGGTGTTGGCCAATATGGCCGCGACTTCGGTGTAAGTGAAACGCGCATGGCTGTGCATCACCGCAGGGTAAAACTGGTAGGCGTGCACATCGCCTTTGGCGTTGACCAGCATGTCGCACACCATGCACAAACGGTCCACATCAGGGTTGAGCGAACACAGGCCGTTGGACAATTTCTCGGGCAGCATGGGGATCACGCGGCGCGGAAAATACACGCTGGTGGCCCTGTCGTAGGCATCGATGTCAATGGCGCTGCCAGTTTGCACATAGTGGCTCACGTCGGCAATGGCCACCAGCAAACGCCAGCCCTTGCCACGCCCTACTTTGGCCGGTTCGCAATACACGGCGTCGTCAAAGTCGCGGGCGTCTTCACCGTCGATCGTGACCAAGGGCACATCACGCAAATCCACCCGGTCCTTGCGGTCCTTGGCCAGCACCTTGTCGGGCAATCCCTTGGCCTGCTCCAGGCAGCCGGCTGAAAACTCGTGCGGCACGCTGTACTTACGCACCGCAATTTCGATCTCCATGCCCGGGTCGTCGATTTCACCCAGAACTTCTTTGACGCGGCCCACCGGCTGTCCGAACAAGGCAGGTGGCTCTGTCAACTCGACCACCACCACCTGGCCCGGCTTGGCCGAACCGGTGGCGCCTTTCGGAATCATCACATCTTGGCCATAACGCTTGTCTTCGGGTGCCACCAACCACAAGCCGCCCTCATGCAACAAACGGCCAATGATGGGCTGCTCTGGGCGCTCGATGATCTCGACGATGCGGCCTTCAGGGCGACCTTTACGGTCTTGGCGCACGATGCGAACCTTGACCCGGTCCTTGTGCAGGACAGCACGCATCTCGTTGGGTGAAAGGTAAATATCGCCCTCGCCCGTATCCCGGATCAAGAACCCATGGCCATCTCGATGCCCTTGGACACTGCCTTCAATTTCTTCCAGCAAGCCGCTGGGTGGCGCTACTTTTTTGATATACAATCCTTTGATTCCTGAGGCGCCCAGATGGCGGAATTGGTAGACG
The DNA here is from genome assembly GCA_947458305.1 of Comamonadaceae bacterium. GTDB lineage: Bacteria > Pseudomonadota > Gammaproteobacteria > Burkholderiales > Burkholderiaceae_C > Limnohabitans_A. Next base: position 2,637 of record CANGZO010000089.1, on the reverse strand, counting down.
CACTAGTTTCAGGTACTAGCGAGTAACATCGTGGAGGTTCGAGTCCTCTTCTGGGCACCAATCTTATCGAAACCGATGAGTTAAAAACATCACAAGCCGTTGATCTCCAATCAGCGGCTTTTTTGTTGCCCGATTCAAAAGTGCAGACAACTCGGCGCATTCTGACAGCACCAAGGCTGCACAGCATGGCGCCGAACCACGTCAAACAGGTACCCCCACCAAATCGTGGCCTTCCACGCTCACAATGCGGGCACGGGTGAACTCGCCCACTTTGAGCGTCTTGCTTAACTTCTCGGGCGGCAACAAACGCACCACACCGTCAATCTCGGGCGCATCGCCAAAACTACGACCTACACCGCCACGGCGACCCATGGCCGGCGCACTGTCCACCAGCACCTGCATGCTTGAACCCACACGCTGGTGCAAACGGGCGATGGACACTTCTTCGGCTACCGCCATGAAGCGCGCGCGGCGCTCTTCGCGCAGCGCCTCGGGCAGCATCCCGGGCAAATCGTTGGCGCTTGCACCCTGAACGGGGCTGTAAGCAAAACAACCCGCCCGGTCAATTTGCGCCTCGCGCAAAAAACCCAACAAGTGCTCAAACTCTTCTTCGGTCTCGCCCGGGAAACCGGCAATGAAAGTACTGCGAATGACCAGTTCGGGGCACATCTCGCGCCAGCGCTGGATACGCTCCAAGTTCTTTTCGCCGCTGGCCGGGCGCTTCATGCGGCGCAGCACATCGGGGTGGCTGTGCTGAAACGGCACATCCAAATACGGCAAAACCAGGCCTTGCGCCATCAAAGGGATGATGTCATCCACGCTCGGATAAGGGTAGACATAGTGCAAACGCACCCAGGCACCGTGCTCGCGGGCCATCTCGCCCAGAGCCTGCACCAGCTCCAACATGCGGGTTTTGACCGGCTTGCCGTCCCAAAAACCCGTGCGGTATTTCACATCCACGCCATAGGCCGAGGTATCCTGGCTGATGACCAACAGCTCCTTGACACCGCCTTCAAACAAGGCTTTGGCTTCTTTCAGCACATCGCCAATCGGGCGTGAGACCAAGTCGCCACGCATGGACGGGATGATGCAAAACGTGCAGCGGTGGTTGCAGCCTTCGCTGATTTTCAAATACGCATAGTGGCGCGGCGTGAGCTTGAGGCCCGCTTCGCCAAAGCCACCGGGCACGAGGTCCAAAAACGGGTCGTGCGGTTTGGGCAGGTGTGTGTGCACCGCGTCCATCACCTCTTGAGTGGCGTGCGGGCCGGTCACGGCCAACACACTGGGGTGCATCTCCAGCACCATGTTGCCACCGCCCTCGCCTGTTTTGGCACCCAGGCAACCGGTCACGATGACCTTGCCGTTTTCGCTCAGTGCCTCGGCGATGGTGTCCAGGCTTTCTTGGATGGCTTCGTCGATGAAGCCACAGGTGTTGACAATGACCAGGTCAGCACCTTCAAAGGTTTTGGAAGTTTGGTACCCCTCCGCGCTCAGCTGGGTCAAAATCAGCTCGGAATCGGTCAGGGCTTTGGGGCAACCCAGGCTGACAAACCCCACTTTGGGGGCAGGCAGGTTGGTGGAGACAGGGGCGGTAGACATCATTTCACTCATCCCTGCATTGTCCCCGCAAAAACGACCGCTTCGTGACAAAAGGTCATCCGGCGCCCATCAAGACCGTAAACCCATGACGCCCAAGAGCTGTTCCGTGTTCTTCTGGATCTGCTTTTGCATCTGCTCTTGCATTTGGCTCATCACGTTTTGCGAGGGGTTGGCCAGGCCAGAAAACATGTTTTGCATCAAAGGGGTTTGCCACTGCATGAATTGCGCCCAGACTTCTGGACTCAAAGCAGGACTGGATTCACCCAATTTGTTTTGCCAGTCCATGAAGGATTGCACATGGTTTTCCAAGTAAGAGCCCATGTGCCCCTGCATGGCATGGCCGTAAAACCGGATGATGTTGGACAAAACCGCCTCACTGAACATGGGCACGCCTGCTGACTCTTCTTCCAAAATGATCTGCAAAAAAATCGAACGGGTCAGGTCTTCACCCGTCTTGGCGTCCAAAACCTGGACAGGCAGGGCCGTCATCACCATTTTTTTGATCTCAGCCAACGTGACATAACTGGAAGTCTGCGTGTCGTACAAGCGCCGGTTGGGGTATTTTTTGATGGTGCGAACGCCCACAGCTGATGCCGGCTTCTCTGCCTTGCTCGCCTTGAGCGTTGGGCGCGAAGGGGGCGATTTGACTTTGGGCTTGACCGGCAATGAAAACTCCTGATGGGATGCGGCAAATGAAAATCTGCTGCAATGCACCATTTTAGGCACACCGTGAAAGGCCTGTCGCCTTGGTTTACCCTGAGCAAAAGGGCTAGAAAATCAATGCTGAAGGCATTCAGAACCCTGCATTTTTCTTGTGCTGCCAGCCGATTCACTCTCATTACCTGCGAAAATACACAGCTATGTTTACCGGAATCATCACCGGCGTGGGGCGAATCGTCGCCACCCACGACCTGGGTCGCTCTTTACAACACGGCAAGCGCCTCACCATCGAGGCCCCCGCCGGGTACCTTGACGATGTGGGCTTGGGCGACAGCATCGCCTTGAACGGCGCTTGCATGACCGTCACCACCTTCAATC
>CANGZO010000088.1 GCA_947458305.1 Comamonadaceae bacterium | reverse complement strand
TGCTGCAGTCCGGTGCAGCGTCGGAAGGACTGCTGCGTGAATGGCCTGTGGTGGCCAGTGGTGTCGAAAAGCACCATGGATACGCTTTTCAATGGTTTGGCCTCAGCGCCTTGATCGCTTTACTTTATGTCTGGTTCCAAATTGTCCACCCCCGTCGATCCCAAAAAATCCGCTGAAAGCCCCTTGGCCATGACCGTTCATGATTTGCCAAGTCCGGGCGACGTGGTGCATGCGGATGCCCAGCGCACGCGCATCGGTCGCTGGAAGATGATCGCCATGATGTTGGTCTGCGCCTCGCCCGTTTTGGCTTCTTATTTCACCTATTACGTGCTTCGTCCTGAGGGCCGCAGCGTCTATGGCGAACTGATTCAGCCGCAAAAGGACATGCCCAGCGTCACGGTCAAAAATGACCAGAAGCTAGATGTTGCTTTGCAGTCGCTCAAAGGTCAGTGGTTGTTGGTGACCGTGTCTTCTGGTGCTTGCGATGAGCGCTGCCAGCAAAATCTTTATTTCCAAAGACAGTTGAGAGAAATTCTGGGTCGCGAGAAAGACCGACTCGACCGAGTCTGGTTGGTGACCGATGCTGCGCCCGTTCCACCTGAGTTGCAAGCCGCACTCCATGGCGCCCATGTGCTTCGAATGGACGCAGAAACTGTGGGCCGCTGGATCACCCCGGGAGCAGGGCAACAGGCGCAAGACCATCTGTATGTGGTGGACCCCATGGGCAACTTCATGATGCGATTTCCGGCCAACATGGATGTGCCGGGAGCCTCCAAAGCCAAAAAAGACTTGAACCGCTTGCTCAAGGCGTCATCATCTTGGGATCAAGCGGGCCGATGAACCATGACTGAAGTTGAGTTGTACAACCTCGAGCCCCTGCTGGAGCTCATGGCGGTGGGTTTGGCGGTGGCTGCTTTGCCATTGGCTTGGTGGCTTTGGCGTCAGCGCCATGCCGCTGCTTCCAGCCGATTGAAGGCGCTGACGCTGATCACCTTGTTTCTGACGTTTGACTTGGTGTTGTTCGGTGCCTTCACGCGCTTGACCGACTCGGGACTGGGTTGTCCCGATTGGCCGGGTTGCTACGGCAGCGCCACGCCCATAGGTGCCAAAGCTGAAATCAAGGCCGCTGAAACCGCCATGCCCACGGGGCCGGTGACCAAAAGCAAAGCCTGGATCGAAATGATTCACCGTTACCTGGCCACGGGGGTCGGCGTCCTGATCTTGACACTGGCCGCCATGACTTGGTGGTTGCGTCGCCAAAGCCAAGAGGTCCGCCCTTGGTTGCCGACCTTGACCTTGGTGTGGGTCTGCATGCAAGGGGCATTTGGTGCCCTCACCGTCACCATGAAGCTGTTTCCTGCCATCGTCACCTTGCACCTGATGGGCGGCATGGGTTTGTTGGCTTTGCTCATGGCTCAAGCCGTGCGCTACGACGGTGCTGGCCTGCGGCCATTACCAGCGTTTGTGCGTCGGGGCTTGTGGATCGGATTTGTACTGCTCTGGGCCCAAATTGCTTTGGGCGGCTGGGTCAGCACCAACTACGCTGTGCTGGCGTGTCCAGACTTCCCAACTTGCAACGGTCAGTGGGTGCCTGACATGAATTGGGAAGGCTTCAGTGTTTGGCGCGAACTGGGCTACACCCCAAGCGGTGAGCTTTTGCCCTTTTTGGCGTTGTCGACGATCCACTTTGTTCACCGCTCGGCCGCTTGGCTGGTATTGGGTGTCATGGTGTGGCTAGGCTGGCAGTTGCGCCAACACGAGGGCTTGTCGATGGCGGGTCGCTGGTTGCTGGGTCTGTCGGCTTTGCAGTTGATCACAGGGTTGAGCAATGTGGTTTTAGGCTGGCCCTTGTTGGCCGCCGTTTTGCACACTGGTGGTGCTGCAGCCATGGTCCTGACGCTGACCTGGGCGCTCAGTGTCAGTCGGACCGATAATCCCCAGCGTATGACGTTCTCCCCAAGGCCTGCACCATGACCGCCGCGATTGCCCCACTGCCCATGACTGCATGGCAGCAGTATTACGCGTTGACCAAACCACGCGTGGTTCAACTGATTGTTTTTTGCGCGCTGATTGGCATGGTGTTGGCCGTGCCCGGTGTGCCCAGTTGGGCCGAGTTGAAGCTGGGTCTTTGGGCGTGTATCGGCATTTGGTTGGTGGCGGGTGCCGCTGCGGCGTTCAACTGTTTGGTCGAAAAAACCATCGACGCCAAGATGAAGCGCACCGCCTGGCGGCCCACAGCCAAAGGCGAGCTGAGCGACCGTCAGGCGTTGTTGTTTTCAGGGGTTCTGTGCGCAGTGGGTTCGGCGGTGCTGTATGTGCTGGTCAACCCGCTCACCATGTGGCTCACCTTTGCCACCTTTGTGGGCTACGCTGTCATTTACACCGTGATCCTGAAACCCCTGACACCCCAGAACATTGTGATCGGCGGCGCCAGCGGTGCCATGCCACCGGTGCTGGGCTGGGCCGCCATGACCGGACAGGTCGGGCCGGAAGCCTTGATCTTGTTTTTGATCATTTTCTTGTGGACACCGCCGCACTTTTGGGCCTTGGCGCTCTACCGTGTGGAGGACTACCGCAAGTCCGGTTTGCCCATGTTGCCGGTGACGCACGGCAACGAATTCACCCGGCTGCAAATCCTGTTGTACACCGTGGTGTTGATGGCCTCTTGCTTGATGCCGTTTGTCTATGGCATGAGTTCTTGGCTTTATTTGGCCGCTGCGGTGGTGCTCAGCATCGGTTTCATAGGCTACGCAGTGGCTTTGTACCGAGAGTATTCGGACGAACTGGCGCGCAAGACCTTTCGCTTTTCCTTGGTCCACCTGAGCGCCTTGTTTGCCGCTTTGCTGCTTGACCACTATCTTTTTTAAGGCCAACGTCATGCTGCAGCGCAGAGCTTTTTCGAGAACCTTTTTGGCTTTGGGCATGGTCAGTGCCTTGGCGGTCTTGTCCGGTTGTGGCCAAGACAAGGCGGCTTTCAAGGGGGTGGACATCACCGGCGCCGATTACGCGCAGGGCTTTTCGCTGAGTGATCAAGACGGTCAGGTGCGCACGCTGAAAGACTTTGCGGGCAAGACCGTGGTGGTGTTTTTTGGTTTCACCCAATGCCCGGATGTGTGCCCCACGGCCTTGCAAGAAATCGCCCAAGCCAAACAGCTGTTGGGTGCGGATGGCGCCAAATTGCAAGGCATCTTCATCACGGTCGACCCCGAGCGTGACACGCCCGAGTTGCTCAAGGCCTATGTGGCCAACTTCGGTGCTGATTTTGTGGCCCTGCGCCCCACGCCGGAGCAGCTGCCCAAAGTGACCAAAGACTTCAAGATCTATTACAAAAAGGTCGACGGTAAAACCCCCACCAGCTATACCCTGGACCACTCTGCAGGCAGTTTCACCTTTGACCCGCAAGGCCGTATTCGGCTTTACAACCGCCACGCCAGCGGTGCGGAAACCTTGGCCTCGGACGTGAAGATTTTGCTCAGCGGCAAGTAAGGCGCACTGAGCCTCAGTTCAGCTCGATCTTCTGGCTGCGGATGATGTCGCCGAGCGCTTTTGTATCGGACTCGATGCGGTTGCGCAAGCCCTCGGGCGAAGAGCCCACCACCTGCCAGCCTTGTTGAAACAAACGTGACCGCATGTCAGGGGAGCGGACGATGTCGCTCACCAAGGCCGACAAGCGGCTCGCGACCGCTGCTGGCATGGAGGCTGGCGCTGCCACGGCATTCCAAATTTCCAGCTGGTAGTCCTTGACACCGATCTCTGACAGGCTGGGCACTTCGGCAGCCACTGGGCTGCGGCCGCTGCTGGAGGCCCCAATGGCGCGCAGTTTGCCCGCACTGACTTGTGCTGCCGACATCGCCGGGGGGAGCAAGGCCAATTGCACTTGGCCACCCAACATGGCCGTGATGATTTGCGGGTTGCCGGGGTAGGGCACATGCACAGGGGCAATGCCTGCTTTGGTTTTGAGCAGTTCCATGCCCAGGTGCGCCACGGTGCCGACACCCGGTGATGCGTAGCTGAGCTTGTCGCCTGCCTTTTGGGCTTGGCTCAACCACTCTTTGGCGCTTTGACCGGGTGCATTGGCGGGTACGGTGAGCACCAGGGGTGCCTTGCCAATCAGGCTGATGGGCGCCAGGTCTTTGAGCGGGTCGTAAGGCACCTTGGGATTCAGGATGCGTGCAATCGTCATGTTGCCGTTGATCATCAGACCCAGCGTGTGGCCATCGGTGGATTTCGCCACGAAGTCGGCGGCGATATTGCCGCCAGCGCCCACTTTGTTCTCAACAATCACGTTTTGTCCCAGCGCTTTGGACAGGGGTTCGGCCAAGGCGCGGGCCGTCAAATCCGGGCTGGAGCCGGCCGGGAAGCCGACCACCAGTCGCACAGTTTGGGTGGGCCATGACGCTGTCGATCCGGTGGTTGAGGCAGTGGCCCATGAAGGTGTCAGTCCCAAAGCCAAAGCAGCGCCAAGAGCTTGGGCCAAATGGCGGCGAGAAAAACCAGTGGGGGTGCGAGCAGTCATGGTGGGGTCTTTCAAAAAACAACCCTGACTTTAGCGCACAGCAGGCGAAAAAATACCCGGCCTGGGCCGGGTATCGGAATCAAAGCAGCCCAAAGGCCCTGCGCTCAAGCGAACTCGACCAGCGCCTTTTTCATTTTCTTCATGGCCGCCACTTCGATTTGGCGAATGCGCTCAGCGCTCACGCCATACTCGTCGGCCAGGTCATGCAAGGTCATGCCGCCCGAGCCGTTGTCGTTCACCTTGAGCCAACGCTCTTCCACGATGCGGCGGCTGCGATCGTCCAGAACGCTCAGCGCACTGGCCAAGCCGTCGCTGGCCAGCACATCGCGCTGGTGCGCTTCGATCATGGCGGTGGGCTCGTGGTTCACATCGGCCAGGTAGGCGATGGGGCCAAAAGCCTGCTCACCGTCGTCCGAGGGGGCCGGGTCCAGCAGCACATCGCCGCCGGACATGCGCATTTCCATCTCTCGCACTTCCTCACGCTTGACGTTCAGGCTGTGCGCCATCGCGTCGACCTGGTCGGGGGTGAGGGTGTCGCGGTGCGTGCCTTCGTCGGCATCGGCTTTGTAGCCTTGCTTCATTGAGCGCAGGTTGAAAAACAGCTTGCGCTGGGCTTTGGTGGTGGCCACCTTGACCATGCGCCAGTTTTTCAGGATGTACTCATGGATCTCGGCCTTGATCCAGTGCAGCGCGTAGCTGACCAGACGCACGCCTTGCTCGGGGTCGAAGCGCTTGACGGCTTTCATCAGGCCCACATTGCCTTCCTGGATCAGGTCGCCGTGCGGCAGGCCGTAGCCCAAGTATTGGCGCGACACCGACACCACCAAGCGCAGGTGCGAGAGCACCAGTTTGCGGGCGGCTTCGAGGTCGTCGTTGGCTTTGAGTTGGCGGGCAGCCTCTTGCTCCTCCTCAAGGGTGAGCATGGGCATGCGGTTGACCGCAGAGATGTAGGCGTCCAGGTGGCCGAGCGAGGGCACGACCGCCCAGGGGTTGCTCAGCGTGATGGCTGTGGCGGGGGAACCAGTTTGAATGTTCATACCAGAACTCCTTTCAGAATACCCCAATATTAGCACTCTCTTGTGAGGAGTGCTAAAGGACGGCCTCAGGGATCTGAGGCTCCTCGGGTTTTCCCTGATTTTGCGGGTCTGGGCTGGGTCCGTCTGTGCACTGGGCAACGGCGCAAGCCGGGGTGTTCAGCTCAAAAGGGCCTGGGCAAACTCGCGTGCGTTGAAGGTTTCCAGGTCTTCCAGCTTCTCGCCCACGCCAATGAAGTACACCGGAATCGGCTTTTCGCGGGCAATGGCGCACAGCACCCCGCCCTTGGCGGTGCCGTCCAGCTTGGTCACGATCAGGCCCGTCAGGCCCAGCGTGTCGTCAAAGGCTTTGACCTGGGCCAGTGCGTTTTGGCCGGTGTTGCCATCGATCACCAGCAGCACCTCATGGGGGGCGGTGCCGTCGGCCTTTTGCACCACGCGCTTGATCTTTTTCAGCTCTTCCATCAGGTGCAGCTGCGTCGGCAGGCGTCCTGCGGTGTCCACCAGCACCACATCACGGCCCCGGGCGCGGCCAGCGCTCACCGCGTCAAAGCTCACGGCCGCCGGGTCGCCGCCTTGCTGGCTGATGATCTCCACCGTGTTGCGGGTGGCCCAGACAGCCAGTTGCTCCTTGGCTGCAGCGCGGAAGGTGTCGGCCGCGGCCAGCAGCACGCTCAAGCCTTCATCGGCCAGGTGTTTGGTGAGTTTGCCAATCGAGGTGGTTTTGCCCGCGCCATTAACGCCGGCCACCATGATCACGGTGGGGTGGTGGTCGCCAATGCTCAGGGACTTTTGAAGGGGAGTCAGCAAGTCGGTGATGGCATCGGCCAGCAGGGTTTTGACCTGAGAAGGGTCGGTGGCCTTGCTGTCTTTGACGCGGCGCTTGAGGTCTTGTAACAAGTGCTCGGTGGCTTTGACGCCGGTGTCGGCCACCAGCAGCGCGGTTTCTAACTCTTCATACAGTTCGTCGTCGATGCGTGTGCCGGTGAAGACGGTGGTGATGCTGGAGCCGGTCTTGCGCAATCCGGCTTTCAGGCGGTCCAGCCAGCCCTGGCGGGCAGCGGGGGCGGCAGGTGTTGCATCGGCCGAGCTCGGCGCGGGAGCTGTGGGGTGGCTGGCTGGCGCTGCGGCTTTGCCGGTCACAGGCGAAGAAGCAGTGGGGGCAGCAGCGGGTGAAGCTGCTGATGGAGCCGATGGGACCTCAGCAGGTGGGGATTTTTTTTTGAAGAAACTGAACATGGTGTGGATTTCAAGGATCATGCATTCTATGAAACCGAACTTTCTCTTGGGACTTTCGCTGGCATCAGCCCTGGTGGCCAGCAGCTTCAGCGCCACGGCGCAGGCCCCGCAGGGGCAGGGCAGCGCCCCATCCACAAGCCAGGCTCCAGCGGCCAGCGCGGCCCAGGTGCACACCTTCACCTTGGCCAACGGCATGAGCGTGTGGGTCAAACCCGACCGGCGTGCGCCGACGGCCGTGCACATGGTGTGGCTGCGCGTGGGCTCGATGGACGAAGTGGATGGAGCCAGCGGCGTGGCCCATGTGCTGGAGCACATGCTCTTCAAGGGCACGCCCTCTTTGGCAGCTGGTGAGTTTTCCCGCCGTGTGGCGGCCTTGGGTGGGCGAGAAAATGCCTTCACCGCCAAGGACTACACCGGCTATTTCCAGCAGATACCTTCTGCTCAGCTGGAAGCCGTGATGCGTTTGGAGTCTGACCGCTTTGCCAACAACCAGTGGCCAGACAGTGAATTCATCAAGGAGTTGGAGGTGGTCAAAGAAGAGCGCCGCCTGCGCACCGAGGACAACCCCCGCGCCCTGTTGCATGAGATGCTCTCAGCCACCGCCTTGGTCGCATCGCCTTACCGCCGCCCCATCGTGGGCTGGATGAGCGACCTTGAGGCCATGACAGCGCAAGATGCGCGTGATTTTTACCGCAAGTGGTACTCGCCTGCGAACGCTGTGGTGGTGGTGGCGGGCGATGTTGATCCGATGCGCGTCAAGGCCTTGGCTGACCAATACTACGGCGTGATCCCCGCCCGCGCCGTGCCCGAGCGCAAGCCGCGTGAGGAGCCTGCGCAGCAAGGCTTGCGCCGTTTCGAGTTCAAGGCACCGGCTGAACAGTCCTATGTGGCGCTGGCGTTCAAAGTTCCCAAACTGGCCAGCTTGGCCCCTGCGCCCGAGCACGACGAGGCGCTCGCTTTGACTGTATTGGCCGCAGTGTTGGATGGCTACAGCGGTGCCCGACTGGACCGCGCTCTGACACAAGGTGAAAACCGCCTGGCCGACAGCGTGGGGGCTTACAACGGCCTCATGGGCCGAGGCCCACAGTTCTTTTACTTGGAAGGCGTGCCTGCCAAAGGCCAAACGCCAGAAGCTCTGGAGGCTGCCTTGCGTGCCCAAGTGCAACGCGTGGCCACAGAGGGTGTGACAGAGGCTGAGCTGCAGCGCGTCAAGACCCAATGGGTGGCCAGCGAAATCTACAAACTGGATTCTGTTTTCAACCAGGCCCGAGAACTGGGCGTGGCCTGGACGCTGGGCCTGCAGCCAGACTACGGGTCGCAGTTGATCGCCCGCTTGCGCCAAGTCACGCCCGCTCAGGTGCAAGCTGTGGCACAAAAATATTTTGGCGACGACAGCCTCACGGTGGCCATCCTGCGGCCGCAGCCCATGTCGGGCCAGCCCCGTGCGCGCCGCCCAGCCGCTGGCGCTCGGCATTGAACCGGTGAATGCCATGCAAAACCACACCCCCATGCCATCGATCTCTTTGTTGTCCAAGACCCGAAAAACGCTTTGGCTGTCCAGCTTTGTGTTGGCTTGCTGCACCGTGAACACGGGTGCGCAAGCCGCTTTGCCTATCCAACACTGGACCCAAGCCAATGGGGCCCGTGTGTTCCTCGTGGAGAGCCACGCCATTCCCATGGTCGATGTGCAGATCGACATCGACGCGGGCAGCCGCCGCGATCCGGCTGCGCAGGCCGGATTGGCTTCCGTCATGGCGGGCCAAATGGCTAACGGCACCCGGGCCGACCCCCAAGGCCAAGGTCACTACCCCATGGCCATGGACGAAAACCAAATCGGTGAAGCTTGGGCCGACCTGGGCGCCAGCTTGGGCATCAGTGCCAGTGGCGACCGTTTGAGCTTTGGCCTGCGCAGCCTGAGTTTTTCAGACCTGCTGGACAAAGCTGTGGCTCTGGCAGCCCGTCAAATGGCCCATCCGGCCTTTCCCGAAGCCATGTGGTTGCGCGACCGTGAGCGCTTCAGCGCGGCCATCCGTGAATCCTTGACCAAACCGGGCACCGTCGTGCAGCACCGATTTGCCCAAGCTGTTTTCGGCACGCACCCCTATGGCCAGCGCACCACACCAGAGACCCT
>CANGZO010000087.1 GCA_947458305.1 Comamonadaceae bacterium | reverse complement strand
CCTTCATAGGCATCGGCCAGCGCGTTGAGGTTCTCCGGGTCTTTGAGCCACTGCAGCGCGACACCAGGCGGCAAGGGCAGCGGCCAACGCATGCCCTCGGCCCAAACCGCCAACAGCGCGGTCAACTGAGCGCGGGCGGCTTCTGGCTCTTGTTCGTCAATGCGCAACACGGCGTTGCGGCCCACCACCACACACCTCAAGGGCTGGTCCATGGCGGCAGCGGCCAGCGACAGCAGCCAGATGTCGATCAGCTTGTCCGGATGGGCCTGCGGCTTTTGGTTCTTGAAGCTGGCCAGATCGCTGGCGCGCAGGTGCAAGGACATCAGTCCCCCCTCACCTATCAGCACATCACCCAGCGCGTCTTGCAAGCCGACTTGGGAATGTGCCCAGTCCACCAAAAAGCGCTGAGCTGTATTGGGGTAAGCCTCCCGCTCGTTAAGCGCTGCGCCCAACATGGCCTGCAGTCGGGCTTTGAGATTTTCTGCAGCCAGCGCGCCCACGCCCGCCAGCGGCAAGGCCCCGGCCTGGCGCAAGCGCTGCACCACCTGCTGCACATGTGCGGGCAAGGTGTCTGCTTTCAGCGCGGTGGGGACATGCGCCAGTTCGTGGTCGATCAGCTGGTACAGATCCAGACCGCCCAAACCAAACAGTTCCTCGTCGTGCAGTTCGCTGCGCTCGCCATCCAGGTGCACCTGCAGGCGTTCGCGGAAAAATGCGCTCACAGGCTTGCGCAGGAAGCGGGCGAGTTGGGCGAGTGTGATGACGGGCACGCCGTGGGCGGATTCGAGCGGGGGCAACAGGCATGGATCGCCTCCTGCTCCCTCGTGCTCGCCATCCTTCCAACCCTCGTCATCGCGAGCGAAGCGTGGCGATCTATTCTGGGCCGCACGCCACTCTTTGGCATAGGTCTGCAAAACACTGCCCTCTTCAAAATAAGTGCGGCTGAAGGCTTGCAGCGGATGCACGGTGGTCAGACGTTCAGCCGTGCCTTTGCCCCACAGCAGGTCGATTTCGTCACGCAGTTGCGAGACCAGCACCGAGGGCGGTTGCTCGCTGTTGTCGCGCACGCTGCGGCCACTCCAGCTCACATAAAGCACTTGCCTGGCCGACAACAAGGCTTCGAGCATCAGCTGGCGGTCGTCGTCGCGGCGCGATCGGTCGCCGGGGCGGCTCATGCCGGGCTGGCCCATCAGGTCAAAGTCTGCGCGCGGGCTGCGGCGCGGGTAGTCGCCGTCGTTCATGCCCAGCAAGCACACGGCCTTGAACGGGATGGCCCGCATCGGCATGAGCGTGCAAAAGGTCACGCCCCCAGCCCGAAAGCGTTGCTCGAGTCGGGGTGTTTTGAGTGTTTCGAGCCAAGCCGAACGGGCCACGGCCAGCGGTACAGCCTGGTTAAAACCGGCCTCAGCGCAGGCCCGCACCCAGTCGGTCAGCGCTTGGTCGAGTGCCGCGATCGCGTTGCGGTCGTTGTCGTCGCGTGGCTTGAACATCGCGGCCAGCATGGCGCGGCCCCGCTCGGCCCATTGGGCAGGGGTGGCATCTTGCGTGGCGGTTTGCCACCAGTCGATCAAGGCCTGCAGCAGGTGCGCGAGTGACCCGGCCAGCTCGGCATCGAGCCCGCCCACTTCGGGGTAAGGCGTGGCCCCTGGCGCATCGACATCCACCGGGTCTGCCCCGCAGGCATAACCCATCAGCATGCGTTGCATGCCGAACAGCGCCGAGTTGTCCTCGCCGCACATCCCCAACCCTAGGCCTGCGCGGTGCTCGGCCGACAAGCCCCAGCGGATGCCCGAGCCCGCCATCCAGCGTGTCAGTGTGGGCAAGCCCTCTTCGCCCAGGCCAAAGCGGGCAGCCAAGGCAGGCACTTCGAGCAACTCGACCAGCTCGCTCATGCGGCTGCGCTGCTGCGGCAAGGCCAGCAGCCATTCAACCGCATGAATCAGCCCATTTGTGGCCTGAGCGCCCAAGTCGGCAATGTCATAGGGGATGAAGCGCGCATCGGCGCGCTTGTACTGGCCAAACACGGCGCGGATCGCCGGGGCCATGACTTCGATGTCGGGCACCATGACCACCACATCGCGCGGCGACAGGCTCTCGTCGCACGGCGGGGTGTGGAACCACTGCAGCAATTGGTCGTGCAGCACCTCCAGCTCGCGCACCGGGCTGTGGGCGATTTTGAAAACCAGTGATGGATCACCCGATGTCAGTGCTTGGGGTGCGGCACCACCGCTGGAAGGCTCCAAGTCGCGGATGCGCCGCTGCAACTGCGCCAGCATGCGCGTGACGTTTTCGCCGGGTACATCTTCAAAAAAGTCCAGGCGAGGCCACTGCGTGAGTTGCTTGGCCGCTTGCAGGTCATCAAACGCGTCGAGCTGACGAATGAAGTCACGCCCCTGTCGCCCCCAGGCGGCCAAAAGCGTGGGCGCGTGCAGGTGCATCTGCGCCATCGGCAAAGCGGCCAACGCCTCGCCCCGATACTCGTGTCGACGCCGCTCGGCCTGCAGCCATTCGCGCCCATCGATGATGTCGCCCCAGTGGTACTGGCACGGGTTGGGCACGGCCAACATCACCTGGCTGTGCTGGGCCAGCGCCGCCAGCATCTCCAGCAGTTGCCCCGGCATGTGGCTCATGCCAAACACCGACACCCGCCGCGCCACCGCGCTGGCCAGGGGCTGACCCGACTGCAAATGCGCCAGCGCCCGCGCATGCAGCGCTGGGCGGGTGGCTTGGCGCTGGCTGTCATCCAAGGTGGCCAACACGCGCCGCCACAGCTCGGCCTGCCAGAGTTGGTCTTGGGCCAATGCATCTGAACCCGCAGCCTTGCGCAACACATCGCGTCCGGCGGCCCAGTCTTGCAGCCAATCGGGGCGGTAGATTTGGTATTGGTCAAACAAATCTGCCAAGCGGCTGGCCAGTTGCAGCAGGCGGTCGGGTTCATCGCCGCGCAAAAAACCGGCCACAGGCTTAAAGACAGGATCATTCAAGCAAGTGGGCAGCAAAGCCATCAAACGCCAGGTCATGGGCAGTTTGTCCAGCGGCGAGTCGGGCGGCACATTTTTTCCTCCCAGCACCTGCCGGTAGGTGCGCCACAAAAAGCGCGAAGGCAACTCCACCCGCGTGGCCGCGCACACGCCGCCCTGGCGCGCCAACTCGATCTTGATCCACTCGGCCATGCCGTTGCTTTGCACCAGCACCACCTCGCTCTCCAACGGGTCCAGCGGGTGCGCGCGCAGCCAGCCCGTCAGGGTGTCGGCCAGCCGCTCGGAGCGGTGGCTGTGCAGGGCAATGAAACCAGGAGAGATGGGGGAGACAGGCATGCGGCGAAGGAGACTACGGCCAAAGAAAGGAACAAGAATAGCCGCAATCATGCCCTCCGCCGGGCTCATGGCAAGAGCCCGCCATTGCCTAATTTTTAAGCACTCATCTTCACACCAATCAGGATGCGGCTTGGCGCAGTTGTTCAAGGACTTATCCACACCTTTGGGCACTCGCTTTGGGGGCAACTGTGGGTGCGGAAAAATTCAGATCGGCTTGTTTTTGCAAAACTGGCCTGCAAAACAAACACAATGGACGCAGAATCTCAACCCACACAAAAAGACGCTCACCCCGATGAAGCATTTGCACAGCCTTGTCACCGCCCTGCTTTTCACCCTGCTCATGGCACCAGCCTTTGCCCAGCGCATGTACGACAGCAGCGGCCGACAGATTGGCCGTGTGGACGCCGAGCGTTTTTACAACGCATCGGGGCAGCCAATCGGACGCGTCGATGGCGCACGCGTGTACGACGGCTCGGGGCGGCAGCTCGGGCGCATCGATGGAGACCGGGTGTACAGCGCGTCCGGCAGCCAGATCGGCCGCATCGACGGCGACCGCCTTTACAGTGCCTCTGGCTCACAGATGGGCCGAATGGACGGTGATCGCCTCTATGACGGCTCAGGTCGACAAATCGGCCGCGCCGATGGCCTGCGGCGGATGCAGATGGTTGTTTTCTTCTACTTTTTCATGTGACGCCAAAGGCCTCGGTCTGGCCACTTTGGGTTTTCCCTAGCCCGTGCTGGGCACTACGGGCCGCATGATTTGCAGCAGACAAGTACAACTCACGCCCCTCATGACCACCCCTTCTTCTGCATCCCCCGCCCAGCCGCCCATCTGCAGCACCATGATGCAGATGCCCTTGTCTCTGAACCACTTGCTTGAACGCGCGGGCACTTTGTTTGCCAGCAACGAGATCGTCTCGCGCCTGCCCGACAAGTCGCTGGTGCGGCACAGCTACGGCGCTTTTTACCAACGCACCCGCCAGCTGGCGCAAGCCCTGCAAAACCTGGGCCTGCAAAAAGGCGAGCGTGTGGCCACGCTCTGCTGGAACCACCACGCGCACCTGGAGTGTTATTTCGGCATCCCGGCCGCAGGCGGGGTGATGCACACCCTCAACCTGCGCCTGTCGCCCGAAGAGATCGCCTGGATCGCCAACGATGCGCAAGACAAGGTGCTGATCATTGACGACATTTTGTTGCCGCTGTACCAGCAGTTTGCGCACCTGTACCGCTTCGAGCGCGTGATCGTGTTCCCGTTTTCTGGGGCGGCGGTACCCACTGAATTCACCGATTACGAGCAACTGCTGGCCAGCACCGACACACAGGGCTTTCAATACGCCCCACACGCCGAAGACGATGCGGTGTCGATGTGCTACACCTCGGGCACCACGGGCCGCCCCAAAGGCGTGGTGTACTCGCACCGCTCCACCATCTTGCACACGCTGGTGGGCTGCTTGGGCGACTTCTGGGGCCTCAAAGGCAGTGATGTGATCTTGCCTGTCACCCCCATGTTCCACGCCAACAGCTGGGGCATTCCTTATGGTGCGGTGATGATGGGCGTGAAGCTCATCTTCCCCGGCCCGCACCTGCACCCCGAGGATTTGCTGGACCTGATGACGGCCGAGCCACCCACACTCTCTCTGGGCGTGCCCACCATCTGGATGGGCCTGATCCAGGCTTTTGAGGCCGCGCAGACCACCCAGCCGGACCGCTGGAAACTGCCCACTGGCATGCGCTCGCTGGTCGGCGGCGCGGCCGTGCCCGAGGCACTGATCCGCGCCTTTGACCGGCACGGCATCTGGATTTTGCAAGGCTGGGGCATGACCGAAACCTCGCCTTTGTGCACCGTGTCTTATCCCAAGTCGGAGCTGAAAAACGCGTCCATGGACGAGCGCTACCGCCGCGCCGCCATGGCGGGCGTGCCCGTGCCGCTGACCGAGCTGCGCATTCGGGGCGAAGACGGACTCGATGCCCCTTGGGACGGTCAGCATGTGGGTGAAATTCAGGTGCGCGGCCCTTTCATCACCGGCAGCTACCACCAGGTGCCGGTGAGCGAAGACAAGTTCAGCGCCGACGGCTGGTTGCGCACGGGCGATGTGGCCAGCGTGGACGCCTTGGGTTTTGTGCGCATCACCGACCGCACCAAAGACCTGATCAAGTCCGGCGGCGAATGGATCAGCTCGGTCGATCTGGAAAACGCCCTGATGGCCCACCCCGATGTGGCCGAAGCGGCGGTGATCGCCATCCCCGACCCCAAGTGGAGCGAGCGGCCGCTGGCCTGCATCGTGCTCAAACCCGGTAAGCAAGCGCAGCCCGACGCCTTTGCCGCGCACTTGCTGCAGCACGGCTTTGCCAAGTGGCAGGTGCCCGACCGCTACGAGTTCATTGACGCCGTGCCCCGCACCTCGACGGGCAAGTTCTATAAACTCAAACTGCGCGAACGCTTTCCGGCATGACAGGCACAAAGAAGAAAGGACTTAGCTCCTTTCGAAGCTAAGTCCTTGATTCATGTGGTCGTGGCGGGATTCGCAAAGACCCTTGAGACCCTTACGCACGCTCGTTTTCTTGTTTGAAAAAGTATTTGTTCCCCCACCCGTTCCCCCGTCAACTCCGAGCTGGGCAACCAGTGTGCACAGCACCAGTCCGAACTGACGTCGCCGCCAAGCGTTGCGATAGCTGGGTTTTTCTGCGACTGTTTCACTGCGAGCGATGTACGTGTGGCGTGAGATCTTGTCGTCTTTGGCCCATGAGGGAATCAGGCCGAATCTAGCCAGTCCGCACGCCACTCGGCTCGTCTGGTGGCTCTTCACGACTACTAGCGCAACGAACCCCGGGTAGGACTCATCGGGGTAGCCCGAAGGCAGGTCTACCCCCAGTTTCTCCTTGACCCACTGGGCGCGCTTGGTTGGCGTTAAATTAGTGCACACGGAAGCAGTCTAGCGCCGACGGGAATAAGAACGGCCCCGATGGACCGATATGCAGCGGTTGCTGCCGGTCGTGTCCCGCAGACACTTCTGGACTTCCAGCCAAAAGCAATCTTAGTACACCCTGACTTGACGTCCGGCCATGTTGACCAATTGAACCCGCGCCTTCAAAGCGATCGGCCATTGATTGAAGGGCCGGCCTCAGGTGCGTGAGCAATGGTTTAATGATCACATAGGGAACCCGAGTGCTACGGTAGTTGGGCCAAGCTCAAAACAAATCCTAGAACCACCAGACCACCGCATACGGGATCAGCATCGCTCCCGCAATTCCATGCAGCCCCATGCCCAAGCTGGCATAGGCACCAGCCTCGGCGTTCACGCTGAAAGCGCGTGAGGTGCCGATGCCGTGTGCGGCCACTCCCAGGGCAAAGCCGCGTTGCCACCAAGCAGTCACGCGCAGGGCATCCAGCACATAGCGGCCCAGCACCGCACCCAAGATGCCGGTGCTAACAGCAAAGATGGCGGTCAGGGTTGGCGAGGCTTGCACGCGCTCGGCAACGCCCATCGCAATGGGTGCGGTGACCGACTTGGCGACCAAGCCGCGCACCAGCGCCTCGTCCACACCAAGCCAACGCGCCATGCCTACGGCCGTCAGTACCGAGGTGATGCCTCCCGCCAGCAGCGACAGAAGCAATACCCCCATGCGTCCTTTGAGCGAGGCAAAGCCTTTGTAAATCGGAATGGCCAGCGACACCGTGGCCGTGCCCAGCAAGAAGTGCACAAACTGTGCCCCTTCAAAATACTTGACATAGGGCATATCAAGCAAATTGATGCTCAATGACACCAAAATCACAGCAATCAATACGGGGTTGGCTAGGGGGTTACGGTCACTACGCTCGTATAGCGTGAGACCCAACAAATAAGCGCTGAGAGTTAACACCAATGCAAGCAAGGGACTGCCCGAGAGATAGACCCAAACTTCGGAGATGGGTGGTAGGGTACTGTTCACGGCGCGCTGTCCTTTTTTCCGAACAGTTTGAGAACCAGTGCAGTCACCGCCACCGTGGCTATGACGCTCAGCACCAGCGCCGCCGTGATGGCCCAAGAGTTGGCCTGCAATAACGGCAGGTAAAGCACCACACCCACCGACGCGGGAATGAACAATAGCCCTAAGTGCTGCAAGATGCCGCTGCCCACCAAGTCCATAGACACGGGCACATGGCCGCGCAAGGCCAAAAAAGCCAACAGCAAGACCAGGCCCAACACGGGCCCAGGGATGAAAGGCAGGGCGAATTTAGACAGCAACTCGCCGAGCGCTTGAAAGAGGAAGAGTTGAACGAGGCCTTGGATCATGGCCTCAGTGTAGGACAGTGAATTGAGGCTGCGGAGTGTTTACAGTTGTGACTAGAGCGAACAACTTGTTCCCAGAACGACTGCTTTCCGTGGTCAATACCAATGGCGGCAGTCAGGAGCCAATAGCAAAAAGCTCGGCGTGGTGCGCGGCCTGAGGCTGCCTCAAGGCCTGCTGAGCAGGTTTGAGGTCTTAGTACAGGTGGGCCAAAACACATAGTTCCACTAACTCGCTCAGTTTTCGACCCCCCCTATTTTTGGTGGGGTCGGGGATTCGAAATCTCGCCACAACCGATGCTCAACGAATCGTGAGGCAGTCGCGGAAAGACCCGATCAAGCCTGGACAAGCATGGCCTACCTTGTTCAGGAACTCGCCAATTCGGCGCTCCAAGTCTGGGTAGTGCGGATTGAACGTAGATCGTGCACCGGCCTCTCCGGCAGGCGGAGACTGCCCTCCTACGCCGTACCAGACCCGCTGCGCTTGCTTGCACGCTCGAACCTGCTCTTCCGTACGAAATGGCGGGCTGCCGCAATTACGGTAAGTGCCGGACTCACCATAGTGCGGATTCTCTGGAGAGATGTGGACAGCGAGATGTGAAATTCCAACCACTCGCAGCGTGGTGTCCGATGCCGAGAGCCAGACCGTCCTGTCGCTCGCTGTCTTCTGCGGCAGGTTGGAAAAGTAGTTGATAAGCAAGCTGCGCGCATTCAGGGCATTAGCATCAAAAAATTGTCGATTCCAGGCCACATCGACCACTTCATCATCTTCACTCTGTACAACCAGCCAAGGTGTCTGGATCGGTCCTCGTTGGCGAATACGGGCTTCCATCGTTCCCAATACGGCCATGGTGGAAGCAATCCCTCGCGTTGGCATCGCACCATAACGCGCGAAATCTTCGCGAGGACCCAGGTCTAACCAGGGACGAAACGTGGCAATCCATCTTGCTTGCCGAGCCAGAAAGTTGGAGCGGATGCGATACGCTGGCGCCAAGCCAATGACCGCGTCCACATTGCCTGGCGACTTGGCGGCGGAAGTCAGCGCCAGGGCTGCGCCCAAGGAGAAGCCTGCAACCACGACGAATGGGCTCTCGGCACGCGCTTGCTTCAGCGCAACTTCAACATGAGACAACCAATCGTGGTGATCGACAACCATTAGATCTGCCGGACGTGTCCCATGCCCGGGCAGCAACAGTGCACGCGCTTCGAAACACTGTTTTGCCAGTGTCGCCGCGAGATCCCGCACGGCAAATGCCGTGTCAGAGAGCCCATGGATAAGGACAGCTATGCCTCGGGGTGCCCCCTTCATGCATCCCTGGTCTGGCGGCAGCTTGAAGGGCACCACCTTGTCCAGTTCTTCATCGGCCATCGATGCAACAAAAGGCAAACGATGCGTGCGCAGTTCTTGGCTCACATCCCTTATATAGGTCTCGAAATCGGCGACAGGGGCAAAAGCAGCGGGTTCACGCCATCCACTGCTCACCAGCTCAGGGCGTGG
>CANGZO010000086.1 GCA_947458305.1 Comamonadaceae bacterium | reverse complement strand
GCAGCAGCATGTGAAAGGCTTCGTTGATCTCGAAGAAACGGTCGCGGTTGCCCACGGCCTGTTCCAGGTCCGCGTGCAAAGCGCTGATTTGTGCCATCTGTTCGGGGCTCGCGTTTTGTGCCACCACGCGGGCCGCATCGGATTCGAGCAGGGCCAACAGGTGGTACACATCGCGCAGGTCTTTTTCGTTGACCTCGGTCACATAAGCGCCCCTGCGCACCTTCATGGTCACCAGGCCTTCGGCCGCCAACACCTTCAGGGCTTCGCGCAAAGGGGTGCGGCTGATGCCCAGCGCCTCGGCAATGCGCAACTCGTCGATCCAGCTGCCCGGCTCCAATTCGCGCGCAAAGATGCGTTGTCGCAACAGTTCGGCCACTTCTTCGTACAGGGCGCGGGGGGCAAGAGACAGGGCGGACATGGTGATGGGTTTGCCGGAAAAACCGGTTTTTGAGGTGTCGAAAGAAATTTTTTCAGTGGCAGGATTGTAAGCCGGTTAAAATATTCTGCATCAATAATTATGAATCACGGTACTTGTAAGCCGGTAGGCAGTCCCAGGCTGCCAAAATCCGACTCAGCCATTTTTGTCCCGAAAGCACAGCGCCATGACGTCCAAATCCTTTGAATTCAACGCTTCCAACCTGGAAGCCTGGCAAAAAGCAGCGGTCAAATCCGCCCCCGGTGGCGATGTGAACGCCCTGAACTGGAAGACACCCGACGGCATCGTCGTCAAGCCTTTGTACACCGCCGAAGACACGGCCAATCTGCCTTACGCCAACACGCTGCCAGGCTTTGAGCCCTTCTTGCGCGGCCCACAGGCCACCATGTACGCCGTGCGCCCTTGGACGATCCGCCAGTACGCGGGTTTTTCCACTGCCGAAGAGTCCAACGCTTTCTACCGCAAGGCCTTGGCCGCAGGCGGGCAGGGTGTGTCGGTGGCGTTTGATCTGGCCACCCACCGCGGCTACGACTCCGACCACCCGCGTGTGACGGGCGATGTGGGCAAGGCCGGTGTGGCGATTGACTCGGTCGAGGACATGAAGATCCTGTTTGACCAAATCCCCTTGGACAAGGTCAGCGTGTCCATGACCATGAACGGCGCGGTGTTGCCTGTGTTGGCCGGTTATGTGGTGGCGGCCGAAGAGCAGGGCGTCTCGCAAGACAAGCTGTCGGGAACGATTCAGAACGACATTCTGAAAGAGTTCATGGTGCGCAACACCTACATTTACCCGCCAGAGCCGTCGATGAAGATCATCGGCGACATCATCGAGTACACGGCCAAGAACATGCCCAAGTTCAACTCGATCTCGATCTCGGGCTACCACATGCAAGAGGCCGGGGCCAACCAGGCACTCGAGATGGCCTTCACCCTGGCCGACGGCAAAGAGTATGTGAAGACGGCGATTGCCAAAGGCATGGACGTGGACGAGTTCGCTGGTCGCCTGAGCTTCTTCTGGGCGGTGGGCATGAACTTCTATCTGGAGATCGCCAAGATGCGCGCAGCGCGCCTGCTGTGGTGCCGCATCATGAAGGGCTTTGACGCCAAGAACCCCAAGAGCCTGATGTTGCGCACACACAGCCAAACCTCGGGCTGGTCGCTCACCGAGCAAGACCCTTACAACAACGTGGTGCGCACCACTATCGAAGCCATGGCGGCCGTGTTTGGCGGCACCCAGTCGCTGCACACCAACTCGTTTGACGAGGCGATCGCCTTGCCGACCGAGTTCAGCTCGCGCATCGCTCGCAACACACAGCTCATCATCCAGGAAGAAACCCACATCACCAACGTGATCGACCCCTGGGCTGGCTCTTACATGATGGAGAGCCTGACGCAAGAGATGGCCGACAAGGCCTGGGCCATCATCGAAGAAGTCGAAGCCATGGGCGGCATGACCAAGGCTGTGGGCAGTGGCTGGGCCAAGCTGAAGATCGAAGCGGCTGCGGCCGAAAAGCAGGCCCGCATCGATTCGGGCAAAGACGTCATTGTGGGCGTGAACAAATACAAGCTGGCCAAAGAAGACCCGATCGAGACGCTGTCGATCGACAACGTCAAAGTGCGCGACGGCCAGATCGAGCGCTTGGCCAAAATCCGCGCCAGCCGCGACAGCGCCAAAGTGCAGGCCGCCTTGGACGCGCTGAGCGCCGCAGCCGAATCGGGTCAGGGCAACCTGCTCGACCTGTCCATCCAGGCCGTGCGCCTGCGTGCCACGGTGGGTGAGATTTCCGACGCGCTGGAAAAAGCCTTTGGCCGCCACCGCGCCGACACACAAAAGGTCACAGGCGTGTACGCCGCGGCTTATGACGACGGCGAGAACGTGGGAGACACCATGGAATACTGGAACCAGCTCAAAGCCGACATCGCCGCCTTTGCCGAAGCGCAAGGCCGCCGCCCCCGCGTGATGATCTCCAAGCTGGGTCAAGACGGCCACGACCGTGGGGCCAAAGTGGTCGCCACCGCTTTTGCCGACTTGGGCTACGACGTGGACATGGGCCCACTGTTCCAGACCCCCGAAGAGTGCGCCCGCCAAGCCATTGAAAACGACGTGCATGCCGTGGGTGTGAGTACCCTCGCCGCAGGCCACAAAACCCTGGTGCCCGCCATCATTGCCGAGCTCAAGAAGCAAGGCGCCGACGACATCATCGTGTTCGTGGGCGGTGTGATCCCGCGCCAGGACTACGACATGCTCTACGAAGCAGGCGTCAAAGGCATTTATGGCCCCGGCACCCCCATCCCGGTCAGCGCCAAGGATGTGCTGGAGCAAATCAAGAAGGCCATCGGGTGAATCCTGCGCAGTTGCTCGACGGTCTGTTGCACGGCAGCGCTGCCGTGCAACGCCGCGCCATGGCCAAAGCCATCACGCTGCTCGAATCGACCCGCACCGACCACCGAGCGCTGGCCGACGAGCTGCTCACGGCCATGCTGCCGCACACTGGGAAATCTTTCCGCTTGGGCATCAGCGGCGTGCCAGGCGTGGGAAAGTCCACCTTCATCGAAGCGCTCGGCCTGTACCTGATTGGGCAAGGGCACCGCGTGGCAGTGCTGGCGGTGGACCCTTCGAGCACCGTGTCGGGTGGCTCCATCTTGGGCGACAAGACCCGCATGGAGTTGCTCAGCGTGCATGAACGCGCTTACATCCGCCCCAGCCCCAGCAGTGGCACCTTGGGTGGCGTGGCCGAAAAAACCCGCGAGTCCATGCTGGTTTGTGAGGCGGCGGGTTATGACGTGGTGATCGTCGAGACCGTGGGCGTGGGCCAGAGCGAGACGGCGGTGGCCAACATGACCGACATGTTTGTGCTGATGCAGCTGCCCAATGCGGGTGACGATTTGCAGGCCATCAAAAAAGGCGTGATGGAGATCGCCGATTTGGTGGTCATCAACAAGGCCGACATCGATGCCATCGCCGCCACCCGCGCCGAGTTGCAGATCACCAGCGCTTTGCAACTGCTGGGCATGCACGGCGGCTCAGGCCATGCGCACGCCGATGCCACCCAATGGCACCCCAAGGTGGTGCAGCTGAGCGCTTTGCTGGGCCAGGGCGTGGACAGTTTTTGGGTGGCGGTGAGTGAATTCCGGAGCCTGCAAACCGCCAATGGCCGCTTGGCGCTTCGCCGCCAACAACAAGCCCTGTCGTGGATGTGGGAGCGCATCGACGCTGGGCTCAAACACAATTTTCGGGCGCAGCCGCGTGTGCAAACGCTGCTGCCCCAACTCAGCCAACAAGTCGCCGCGGGCCAGCTCGCTGCGTCCACGGCTGCCCGTCAACTGCTCAGCGCTTACCAAGCGCAAAGCGAACCCCCATCTTCCTGAAGAAAAGAGAGAGAACCACCATGCAAGACATCCTTGAACAACTGGAAAAAAAGCGCGCTGCGGCACGCTTGGGCGGCGGGCAAAAGCGCATTGACGCGCAGCACGCCAAAGGCAAACTCACCGCGCGTGAGCGCATCGAAGTGCTGCTCGACGAAGGCACCTTCGAAGAGTGGGACATGTTTGTCGAACACCGTTGCACCGACTTCGGTATGCAAAACAACAAGATCCCCGGCGACGGTGTGGTGACGGGCTACGGCATGATCAACGGCCGCTTGGTCTTTGTCTACAGCCAAGACTTCACCGTCTACGGCGGCGCTTTGTCTGAGACGCACGCCGAGAAGATTTGCAAGGTCATGGACCAAGCCATGAAAGTCGGCGCACCCGTGATTGGCCTCAACGATTCGGGCGGTGCCCGTATTCAAGAAGGCGTGGCCTCGCTGGGTGGTTATGCGGATGTGTTCCAGCGCAACGTCATGGCGAGCGGCGTGGTGCCTCAGATCAGCATGATCATGGGCCCGTCAGCCGGTGGTGCGGTCTATTCCCCAGCGCTCACCGATTTCATCTTCATGGTCAAGGACACGTCTTACATGTTTGTGACCGGCCCCGACGTGGTCAAGACCGTGACGCACGAAGAAGTCACGGCCGAAGAGTTGGGTGGCGCCCTGACGCACACCACCAAGAGCGGTGTGGCCGACATGGCCTTTGAGAACGACGTGGAAGCGCTGCTCATGCTGCGCCGCCTGTACAACTACCTGCCGCTCAACAACCGCGAAAAAGCGCCGGTGCGCGCCAGTGGTGACCCGTCAGGTCGAATGGACATGAGCCTGGACACTTTGGTGCCCGAGAACCCCAACAAGGCTTATGACATGAAGGAACTCATCGTCAAAACCGTGGACGATGGCGATTTCTTTGAGCTGCAACCCGACTACGCCAAAAACATCCTGATCGGCTTTGCCCGCATGGAAGGTCAAACCGTGGGCATCGTGGCCAACCAGCCCTTGGTTTTGGCCGGTTGCCTCGACATCAAGAGTTCCATCAAGGCCGCCCGCTTTGTGCGTTTTTGCGATGCGTTCAACATCCCCGTGGTCACCTTTGTGGATGTGCCCGGTTTCATGCCCGGCACCTCACAAGAGTACGGCGGCATCATCAAACACGGCGCGAAGCTGCTCTACGCGTACGCCGAGTGCACCGTGCCGAAAATCACCGTCATCACCCGCAAGGCCTATGGTGGCGCGTATGACGTGATGGCCTCCAAGCACCTGCGCGGCGACGTGAACTTTGCCTGGCCTAACGCCGAAATTGCGGTGATGGGTGCCAAGGGCGCGGTGGAAATCATCTTCCGCGAAGACAAGGGCGACCCCGAGAAACTGGCCGCCAAAGAAGCCGAATACAAAGCCCGCTTTGCCAACCCCTTTGTAGCCGGTGCTCGCGGCTTCATCGACGACGTGATCCAACCGCACGAAACCCGCAAACGCATCTGCCGCTCGTTGGTCATGCTCAAAGACAAAAAGATCGAGAACCCCTGGCGCAAGCACGGGAACATTCCGCTGTAAGCCCGAAGGAGAAGAAGAACATGTTTACCAAAATTTTGATTGCCAACCGCGGTGAAATCGCCTGCCGCGTCATCGCCACCGCCCAGAAAATGGGTATCCAAACCGTGGCTGTTTATTCTGAAGCCGACAAGGAAGCGCGCCATGTGCAGCTGGCCGACGAATCCGTCTTGCTCGGCCCTGCGCCTTCGCGCGAGTCGTATCTGGTGGCCGACAAAATCATCGCGGCCGCCAAATCCACTGGCGCGCAAGCCATTCACCCCGGCTATGGCTTCTTGAGCGAGAACGCCGAGTTCTCCAAGCGCTGCGAAGAAGAGGGCATTGCCTTCATTGGCCCACGCCATTTTTCGATTGCCGCCATGGGCGACAAGATCGAATCCAAAAAGCTGGCGGGTGCCGCAGGCGTGAACTGCATTCCCGGTGTGAACGATGCGATCGAGACCGCTGACAAAGCGGTGGAGATCGCCAAGGGCATCGGCTACCCCGTCATGATCAAGGCTTCGGCCGGCGGCGGCGGTAAGGGCTTGCGTGTGGCCTTCAATGACAAAGAAGCCTTTGAAGGCTTCACCTCCTGCCGCAACGAAGCGCGCAACAGCTTTGGCGATGACCGGGTGTTCATCGAGAAGTTTGTTGAAGAGCCCCGCCACATCGAAATCCAGGTGCTGGGTGACAGTCATGGCAACGTGGTGTACCTGAACGAGCGCGAGTGTTCCATCCAGCGCCGCCACCAAAAAGTGATCGAAGAGGCGCCGTCACCTTTCATCTCTGAAGCCACCCGCAAAGCCATGGGCGAACAGGCGGTGCAACTGGCCAAGGCGGTGAAATACCAGTCAGCCGGTACGGTCGAGTTTGTGGTCGGCAAAGACCAGAGCTTTTACTTTCTGGAGATGAACACCCGTTTGCAGGTGGAGCACCCCGTCACCGAAGCCATCACAGGCCTCGATTTGGTGGAGCAGATGATCCGCGTCGCTGCGGGTGAAAAATTGTCTTTTGGACAAGCGGATGTGAAACGCAACGGCTGGTCTATCGAGTGCCGCATCAACGCCGAAGACCCCTTCCGCAATTTCTTGCCCTCCACAGGACGTTTGGTGCGTTTTCAGACGCCCCAGCAAACCATGTTCCAGGGCAACACGCAAGACCTTTATGGCGTGCGCGTGGACACGGGCGTGCAAGACGGTGGTGAGATCCCGATGTTTTACGACTCGATGATCGCCAAGTTGATCGTGCACGGCAAAGACCGCAATGATGCGATTGCCAAAATGCGTGAAGCCCTGAACGGTTTTGTCATTCGCGGCATCAGCTCCAACATCCCGTTCCAAGCCGCGTTGCTGGCGCACCCCCGTTTTGTCTCGGGTGACTTCAACACCGGTTTCATCGCCGAGCAATACAGCCAAGGCTTTCGCGCCGAAGACGTGCCGCACGACGACCACGACTTTTTGGCCGCATTGGCCGCCTTTGTGCGCCGCAAGTCACGTGAGCGTGCAGCGGGTTTGAGTGGTCAATTGCCAGGCTATGACGTGCAGGTGGGCCAAGACTATGCCGTGGTGGAATTGGGCAAAGAGGGCAACAACCGCTATGTCCCAGTGCATGTTGCGGAATCTTCGGGCAAGCACGGCGAAGCGCAAATCACGGTGAATGGCAAAACCTATGCGATTGCCAGCAATTCGCGCTTGAACGACATCCGCATTGTGGGCACTTGCAATGGCAAGCCTTTCACCGCTCAGGTCGAGCGTGGCACTTTGAAAAACCCCTTGGCTTTGCAAGTGCAGCACAACGGCACACGGATCGAAGCGCTGGTGATGTCGCCCCGCATGGCCGAACTGCACAAACTCATGCCTTTCAAAGCCCCGCCGGACCTGAGTCGCTTTGTGCTCTCGCCCATGCCAGGCTTGTTGGTGGACGTGTCGGTGCAGCCGGGCCAGAAGGTGCAAGCGGGCGAGCGCGTGGCCGTGATCGAAGCCATGAAGATGGAAAACGTCTTGTTTGCCGCTGCCGATGGCGTGGTGAAAAAAGTGGTGGCCGCCAAAGGCGAATCCCTCACGGTGGACCAGATGATTGTGGAGTTCGAATAAATGACTCGCCCCTTCAAAGTTCTGGGCGTCCAGCAAATCGCCATCGGCGGGCCTGACAAATTGCGTCTGCAAAAACTCTGGGTTGAGATGTTGGGCCTGGAGGTGACGGGCACCTTCAAAAGTGAACGCGAGAACGTGGACGAAGACATCTGTGCAATCGGTACCGGTCCTTTCAAGGTCGAGGTTGATTTGATGCAGCCGCTGGACCCCGACAAAAAGCCCGCTGTGCACACCACACCCCTCAACCACATCGGCCTGTGGATCGACGATCTGCCGGTCGCGGTGGAATGGCTCACCGCTCAGGGCGTGCGCTTCGCACCGGGTGGCATCCGCAAGGGCGCCGCTGGTTTTGACATCACTTTTTTGCACCCCAAGGCGAACGAGGAGTTCCCGATAGGTGGCGAGGGCGTGTTGATTGAGTTGGTGCAGGCACCGGCCGAGGTGGTCAATGCATTTGCTGCTTTGGCGGCCAACGCGCATTGAGTGGTGTCGGACCTGAAGGCCCGACCTGCAGCGCTTTGTGGGTCGGTGGCTTCAGCCCCGACAAGTTTCTTCAAAAGCCCGTCAGGCTCCGATCTGGCGGGCTTTTGCTTTGGCCAGTGCCGCTTCGATGATGGCGCGTTTGCGGTCCATTTCGGGGGGCTTGTCTGCACCCTTGGTGTGGGCGGGTAAGTCGGCCAGGGTGTGCTCAGCCTCGGAGATCAGCCGGGCTTGGTGGGCGGTCTCTTCATGCACCAAGCGTTTTTGGCGTGAGGTGTACCGTGTGAGAGCCGTCTGGGCTTCTTGCGCGGACCATGCGGCCCAGCCCGTGCGCGTGTCTGTCACGTTTTCCAGTGCAATGCAGTCCACCGGGCACACCGGTATGCACAGCTCGCAGCCCGTGCACCAAGGCTCAATCACCGTGTGCATCAGTTTGTTGGCTCCCAAAATCGCATCGGTCGGGCAAGCCTTGATGCACAGCGTGCAGCCAATGCACCAGGCCTCGTCAATGATGGCCACGTGGCGTGGCCCTTCAGTGCCGTGTTCCGGATTGAGAGGCAAAACCGGCTGGCCTGAGATGGCAGCCAGACGTTCAATGCCTGCTTGACCGCCTGGCGGACATTGATTGATGGCCGCCTGCCCTTCGGCCATGGCGCGGGCATAGGCAGCGCAATCTGGAAAGCCACAACGTGTGCACTGCGTTTGGGGCAGCGCATCGTTGAGCAATAGAAAAAGCGCCTGGGTCTCAGGCGCTGTTCTGGGCAAAGGTGGCATGGACCTCAAGCTTTTTTGCCGGGCTGAACCCAGGTGGTTTTGACCGCCGCTTTGGGTTTGGCGGCCGCTTTGACCGATGCTTTAGCTGGCGTTTTGGTCTCAGTCTTAGCAGCAGCCTTCGCCACTGGCTTTGTCACGGTTTTCGGCGCCGCCTTTGCTGCGGTCTTGGGCTGAACGATCGCAGGCGCTTTGTTGGTCGATTTGCTGGCCGTTTTGGGCGCATGGTTCAAGATGAACTTGACCAGTTGCGGGTAAACCATGTCGCGCCAGCGGCGGCCGCTGAAGATGCCGTAGTGACCCGCACCCTCCACCTCCAAGTGCTTGCGCTCATTGGCGGGCACACCGCTGCACAGGTCTTGCGCCGCACGGGTCTGGCCGGAGCCGGAGATGTCGTCCAGCTCGCCTTCCACGGTCATCAGCGCCGTGCCCTTGATGTCTTGTGGGCGCACGCGCTCGACTTTGCCGTCAACGCCTTTGACGTCCCAAGTGCCGTTGACCAGTTTGAAGTCTTGGAACACCGTCTGGATGGTTTCCAGGTAGTAATCGGCGTCCATGTCCAAAACGGCGTTGTACTCGTCGTAGAACTTG
>CANGZO010000085.1 GCA_947458305.1 Comamonadaceae bacterium | reverse complement strand
GACACTGCCGGCGGCCGGGAAAGCCAGCGCCAGCCCGGCAGGCCAGTGCGACACCATGCCCGGCTTGGGGCAAAAGCCCCACACACCGCCCACCACCGC
This sequence comes from Comamonadaceae bacterium, assembly GCA_947458305.1. Lineage (GTDB taxonomy): Bacteria > Pseudomonadota > Gammaproteobacteria > Burkholderiales > Burkholderiaceae_C > Limnohabitans_A. The sequence continues at coordinate 9,220 of CANGZO010000085.1, read as the reverse complement.
TTGTTTGTCGCCATGTTTCAGGTTCACACGCAGGTCGGTGCCTGCGGCAGACGTGACGTGCATCTGCTGCGCGGCACGCAGCTTCTTCATGGCGGCACGCACCACGCCTTCGAGCGCCGGATCGGGCACGGTGCGCTCCAAGATTTCAGGGTGCTCGTTGGACACCATGAGCAGACGCGGCATGTGGCCGTCCACGCCTTTCATGATGGTGGGCAACTCAGGCGCGTGCAACAGGCCTTCGACGGTGCAGTCCACCACCATGTCGGCACGGGCCAGTGCAGCCACCACAGGGCCGAGTTGTCCGATGGCGTCGCTGGCGCCTGTCGAGCGCACGGGTGCGGGGGCTGTGAGCGCAGGCGTGGTCAGCGTCACTTCAAACACCTTGGCCCCCAAGCCTTCCAATGCCAAACGGGCCAACTCGACGTTCACACGGCGCGACTGCGTTTCGGCCAGGATGGCCACCACTTCACCCGGCTGCACTTTGCACAGCGTGAAGGTGCGGGTGAATGCCGCGAGCCACTTGTGTTCGATCTTTTCTACCAACATGCTGGTCTCCTTATATGCCACTCAACGCGACCTGTTGACGGCCTTTAAAAACAGTTTATATGAATTTTCATGTAATGTGAGGCTTGATATCGAACGCATCCCAACGCTTTGACTCCACCCCATGACCTCTTCACCCGGCTTTATTGACGACTACCTGGCTTACTTGCTGGCACGCGCCAGCCATTTGATTTCGAGCGAGTTCCACGCCGTGGTCGAGGCCAACGGCCTGAGTCTGATGGAGTGGCGCGTCATGGCCAGCCTGTCGGGAAAACCCGCTTTGAGTGTGGGGGAGTTGGCCGACATCGTCTTGGCAAAACAACCCACCGTGACCAAGCTGGTGGGGCGCATGAAAGAGGCGGGTTGGGTCACACGCGTAGACGCTCCTCACGACAAACGCCAGTCCCTCGTGAGCCTGACCGCCGCAGGGCGAAGCAAGGTCAAGCCCCTGTTGGCCAAAGCCCGTAGACACGAAGCGCAGGTGACGGACGATATCGGCGCAGCCGACGCAGACCAGCTCAAGCGGGTGCTGGAGCGTTTGATTGCGATCCGAGGATGAAAACAATCACTCCGGCACCACCGCCGTCACTTCAATCTCAACTTGAGCGCGATCTTCGACCAGATCAGCCACCTGCACCAGCGTCATGGCCGGATAGTTCTTGCCAATGACTTCCTGATAGACCTTGCCCAGTTCTCTGCCACGGGCCAGGTATTCTTTCTTGTCTTTGACGTACCAGGTCATGCGGGCCATGTGCTGCGGGCCTGCGCCTGCGCAGGCCAGCGTGTCGACGATGTTTTGCAGGGCCTGGCGGCACTGGGCCACAAAGTCGTCGGTCTCGAATTGGGCCTGGCCGTTCCAGCCGATCATGCCCGCGACGAACACCATGCGGCCGCGTGCTTCGATGCCGTTGGCATAGCCTTTGGCGGGTGCCCAGCCTTCGGGTTGCAAGACGTTGAACATATGGGGCTCCTCAGGAAGAAATTTGTCGCAGCTTAAAGCGCTGCAGTTTGCCGGTTTCGGTGCGGGGCAAGGCGTCTAAAAAGACCACCTTGCGCGGGTACTTGAACGGGGCAATGGTTTGCTTGACGTGCTCTTGCAAGGCTTTTTCCATGGTCGCGTCGCCTGCGTGGCCGGGCTTGAGCACCACATAGGCCTGCACGATGTGCCCACGGTCTTCGTCGGGCATGCCGACCACGCCGCATTCGGCCACGGCCGGGTGTTGCAGCAAGGCACCTTCCACCTCGGGGCCTGCGATGTTGTAGCCCGCCGAGATGATCATGTCGTCGTTGCGCGCCTGGTAGCTGAAGTACCCGTCCAAGTCCATGACAAAGGTGTCGCCGGGCAGGTTCCAGCCTTCTTTGACGTAGTCTTGCTGGCGCGGGTCGGCCAGGTATTTGCAGCCTGTGGGGCCGCGCACCGCGAGCCGGCCCACGGTGCCGGGCGGCACGGGTTGCATGTCGTCGCCCACGATCTGCGCCACATAGCCGGGCACCACTTGGCCGATGCTGCCGGGGCGCACTCGCGCGCCCGCACTCGAGATGTAGATGTGGATCACTTCGGTGCCACCAATACCATCGGTCATCTCGATGCCTGTGGCCTGCTTCCACAGCTGGCGGGTGGCGTCGGGCAAGGCCTCGCCTGCCGAGACAGGGTGCTTGAGGCTGGAGAGGTCAACGCCTTTGGCCAGCGTTGCCATCTGGCGGTACATGGTGGGCGCGGTGTAGCACTGCGTGGCGCGGTACTTGGCAATGGTCTGCATCAAGGTCTCGGGCGTGTGCTTTTCGAGCAGCACAGTGCTCGCGCCATAGCGCAGCGGGAACGCCAGCAGACCACCCAGGCCAAAGGTGAAGGCAATCGGCGGCGTACCGCAGACCACATCGTTTTCATCCATTTGCAAGATGTGGCGCGGGAACAAATCGCACATGGCGAGCACATCGCGGTGAAAGTGCATGGTGCCCTTGGGCTTGCCCGTGGTGCCGCTGGTGAACGCAACCAGGCACACGTCGTCGCGGCTGGTGGGGTGCACGGTATACGCGCCACTTTGGCGTGCCATGCGCTGCTCCAGGCCATCAGCCGCTTCGCTGCGGAACTGCACCAGCTGCTGCAAGCTGGCCATGTGGCTGGCGTGGCCAGGCGTCATGCAGTGCTGCAGTTCGTCGGCCAGCAGGCTGTCGCACAGCGCGGCGCTGACTTGGGCTTTGTCGATGATCTGTGCCAACTCGCCCGCACGCAGCAGCGGCATGGTGGGCACCGCCACCAGCCCGGCCTTGAGCGCGCCCAGCAAACAAGCGGCCATCATGGGGCTGTTGCCGCCGCGCAGCAAAATGCGGTTACCGGGCACCAGGCCCATGTCTTGGGTCAGCACCTGGGCGATGCGGTTGCTCTTGTCTTGCAACTGCGCATAGGTCCAACTGAAGTCGCCACCGCCCTTGTTGAAATCACTCACGCCATGCAGCGCGATGCGATTACCTCGTCCTTCGCTCACATGGCGGTCCACCAATTCCACCGCGCAGTTGATCTGGTCCGGGTAGTCCAGCTCGGGCCGGTCGGCGATGAACTCGGGCAGTTGGTCTTTGGGCGGCAGCCGGTCACGCGCAAAGGTGTCGTTGTGGCTGCTGGGCAGCAGGTTGTTCCAGTCGCTCATATCAGCCTTTCAACACATCCTTGCCAATGATCAGCTGCTGCACTTCCGTCGCCCCTTCGTAAATGCGCAGCGCCCGAATCTCGCGGTACAGCGACTCCACCATCACGCCTTTTTTGACACCCATACCGCCGTGCATCTGCACCGCCATGTCGATGATCTGCTGGGCGTTTTCGGTGGCGGTCATCTTGGCCATGGCCGCTTCGCGGGTGATGCGACCGCCTTGGTCGCGCAGCCAAGCGGCGCGATACGTCAAGAGCGTGGCCGCGTCCAACATGGTGGCCATCTGGGCGATCTTGGTTTGGGTGATCTGAAAGTCGCCCAAGCTCTGCCCAAACATCTTGCGTGAACGCGCCCAGCTGATGGACTCGTGCAGCGCACGCCGGCCAAAACCCAAAGCGGCCGCCGCCACCGAGGTGCGGAACACATCAAGCGTGGCCATGGCGACCTTGAAGCCTTGGCCTGCTTCACCAATGCGTTGCTTGGCAGCGACTTTGCAGTTATCGAACTTGAGCGTGGCCAGCGGGTGGGGAGCGACCACGTCGATGCGCTCTTCAATCGACAAACCAGGCGTATCCGCATCGACAATGAAAGCCGTGATGCCGCGTGCGCCCGGCGCTTCGCCCGTGCGGGCGAACACCACATAAAAGTTGGCAATGCCACCGTTGCTGATCCAGGTCTTGCGGCCGTTCAGCACATAACCGTCGGCCGTGGCCGTGGCGCTGCACTGCATGGCGGCCACGTCCGAGCCTGCATCGGGTTCGCTCAAGGCAAAGGCGCTCAAGGCATGGCCCGACGCCACACGCGCCAGGTAGCGCTGCTTTTGATCGGCTGTGCCCATGAGGCTGATGGCCCCTGTGCCCAAGCCCTGCATGGCAAACGCGAAGTCAGACAAGCCGTTGTGAAAGGCCAGCGTCTCGCGCAGCAGACAGAGCTGGCGGGTGTCGATCACGTCCGATGCTGCGCCATAGGCCGTGCCCGAGACCGCATGCTTGAGCCAGCCACCTGCGCCCAGCAGGCGCACCAAGCGAATGCACTCGGCGTCCACCGCATCGCGGCTTTCGTCGTGATGGGCGTTCGCGAGGTGCGCGTTGCACCAGGCGTCCAGCCGAACCTTGAAGTCGCGGTGGCTGTTGTCAAAGAAGGGCCAATCGAGTTCTGGCGGGTGAGTGGCTGAGTGGTCTGACATGGCTCAGTCCCCTTCAAACACGGGCGTTTGCTTGGCCACAAAGGCGTGGTACGCCCGGTGGAAGTCGTTGGTGGCCATGCAGATGGCTTGGGCCTGGGCTTCGGCTTCGATGGCTTCGTCCACGCCCATGTTCCATTCCTGCTGCAGCATTTTTTTGGTCATGCCGTTGGCAAAAGTCGGGCCTGCCGCCAATTGGGAAGCCATGGCTTGTGCCTCGCTCAGCACTTCCTCTGCGCCGCACACCCGGTTGTAAAAGCCCCAACGCTCTGCCTCCAGTGCACCCAAGCCACGCCCGGTGAAGAGCAGCTCGCTCGCACGCCCTTGGCCGATGATGCGCGGCAAAAGCGCGCACGCGCCCATGTCGCAACCGGCCAAACCGACCTTGTTGAAGAGGAAATAGGTTTTGCTGCGCTCGGTGCCGTAGCGCAGGTCAGACGCCATGGCCAGGATCGCGCCTGCGCCTGCGCACACGCCGTCGATCGCCGCGATGATGGGTTGTGGGCAGGCGCGCATGGCCTTGACCAAGTCACCTGTCATGCGGGTGAAGGCCAGCAGGCCGGGCATGTCGAGTTGGGTGAGTGGGCCGATGATTTCGTGCACATCGCCACCGGAGCAGAAGTTGCCACCCTCGCCCGTGATGACCACGGCGTGGATGTCGGGTGCGTAGGGCAAGGCGCGGAAAAAGTCACGCAGCTCGGCATACGAGTCAAACGACAGAGGGTTTTTGCGTTCAGGGCGGTTCAGGCTCACGGTGGCCACGCCGTCTTTGACGGCCAGCAGGAAGTGTTCTGGCTGGTAGCCCGCCATGGGCTGGTTGTGGCGGGGCAGCTGATGGGGCTGGCCGGGCAGGTAGCGTTGGCTCATGGGGTTTCCTCGGTTCATTCCGGGTGGGGGTGGATGGGCTTTAGGCTGGGTTGACCGGTTTTCAGGGTGCCCAGCAATTGGTGAAGTTGCTCTTGCTGCTGCGCGGGCAGGGGTGACAGCAATTCGATCACCCAGCTTTCGTGGGCGGTGGCCATGGCGGCGAAAGCCTCGCGACCCGCTGGCGTCAGGTGCACCGCATACGCACGTCGGTCGCCGGGCTGGGGTTGCCGCTGCACGAGTTGTTCTTTTTCCAGTTGGTCCACGATGCTGGTGACGTTACCGCCCGTGACCATCATGCGGCGCGAAAGCTCGCCCATGGACAGGCCTTGCGCTTCTCTTTCGAGTTGGGCCATCAGGTCAAAGCGCGGCAGTGTGATGCCAAACTGCTCTCGCAAGCGTTGGCGGATGGTGTCTTCGATGCGGGTGGTGGCCGAGAGCAGGCGCAACCACAGGCGCAGCGAGGCGTGGTGGTCGGCGTGGGCACGCACCTCCATGTCGGTGTGGCCCGCATTCATCCTGCCAGCTCTCCACCGTCGATGGCAATCGCCTGCCCGTTGATCGCGTCGCTGCTCACCGCGCACAGCCACAGCACGCTTTGCGCCACCTCGTGCGGCTGCACCAGGCGCTGCTGCGGGTTGCTGGCGGCCAGCGCTTGGCGCGCTTCGGCCTGGCTCTTACCCGTTTTGGCCACGATGTTTTGGACCGCTTCGCGCACGATGTCGGTCTCGGTGTAGCCGGGGCAAATGGCGTTCACGGTGACATTTTTACGCGCCAACTCGAGAGCCAGAGCCTTCGTCAGGCCCACCACGCCGTGCTTGGCGGCCACATAGGCACTCACATAAGCGTAGCCTTTGAGCCCCGCCGTGCTGGCAATGTTGACGATGCGCCCGGGCGTGCCTGCTTTCGCCGCTTCGAGCATGCCGGGCAGCACTGCCTGAATGCAGTGGTAGGTGCCCGTGAGGTTGACGTTGAGCATCTGCTGCCACATGGCGGCATCGGTCTTGGCGAAGGGCTGGCTGTGGGCTTGGCCTGCGTTGTTTATCAAGCTGTTCACGGGGCCAAAGCGGGCCTGAGCTTGCTGCACCGCTGCTTGAACAGCGTGCTCATCGGTGATATCCATGGGCGCGATCAACATGGCCACATCTGGCACTTGCGCACGAAGGACTTCGACCTGATCTTGCAATTTGTCTTGTGAGCGACCACACAGCGTGAGTCGACAGCCCGCTTGGGCGAGTGCCAGCGCGATGGCCGCACCGATGCCTGCACCCGCGCCGGTGATGAGGGCGTGACGACCTTGCATTTCAGTCCCCTTTGGTCGCAGTTTGCTGTGCGCGCTCCCGGGCAAAGCCTGCTTCGAGTTGCGGCTTGCCCGACTCGTAGGCGCGGGGCCAGGCGATGTCTTTGTAGCCAATGCGAGCTGCTTCGGTCAGCGTCCATGCGGGGTTGGCCAAGTGCGGACGGGCCACGGCGCACAGGTCGGCGCGGCCTGCGGCCAGGATGCTGTTGACGTGGTCAGCCTCAGAGATGGCCCCCACAGCGATGGTGGCGATGCCCGCCTCTTGACGGATGCGGTCGGCAAACGGCGTTTGGTACATGCGGCCGTAAGTGGGCTTTTGCTGGGCGCTCACTTGGCCAGACGAGCAGTCAATCATGTCAGCGCCTGCCGCCTTGAAAGCGCGGGCGATCTCAACCGCGTCGGTCGGTGTGATGCCGCCTTCAACCCAATCGTGCGCTGAAATGCGCACCGACATGGGCAGGTCTTTGGGCCAAGCGGCGCGCACAGCGTCAAACACTTCGAGCGGGTAACGCAGGCGGTTTTCGAGCGAGCCGCCGTACTCGTCGCTGCGTTGGTTGGTGAGCGGACTGATGAAACTCGAGAGCAAATAGCCGTGGGCGCAGTGCAGTTCGAGCCAGTCAAAGCCAGCTTGTGTCGCCCGGTGTGTTGACGCCACAAAGTCGGCCGTGACGCGGTCCATGTCCTTTCGTGTCATGGCGCGGGGTACAAAGCCATGCGCCAAATAGGGTTGCGCAGAGGCCGCAAGCAATGGCCAGTTGCCTTCGGGTTCATCGGCGGGCACCGGTTGGTCCATGCCTGCGCCTTGCCATGGGCGACAGGTTGAGCCTTTGGGGCCCGCGTGCCCAATCTGCAGGCCGATTTTGGCGTCGGTTTTGCTATGCACCCAGTCGTTGATGCGTTTGAAGTCTTCGGTCTGTTCATCGCTCCATAGACCCGGGCAACCGTGGGTGATGCGGCCGTCGGCGCTTGGCGCGGTCATCTCAACCATGACCAGGCCCGCTCCGCCCATGGCGCGTGCGCCCAGGTGCACCATGTGGTCGTCGCCCACGCGCCCGTCAACGGCCATGTACTGCGCCATTGGCGATACGACGACACGGTTTTTGAGTGTGACTGAGCGCTGGGTGTAGGGGGTAAACATGGGTGGCCGCACCCCGGGCTTTGCCGTGCGTCCCGCAAACCATGCTTCATAGCCTTCCAGCCAGGCTTTGTCGCGCAAGCGCAAATTTTCGTGGCTGATTCGTTGGCTGCGTGTGAGCATCGAGTACATGAACTGCTCGGGTTCAAGCTGGTCGCAGTAGCGCTCGCCACAGACCTCGAACCACTCCATCGCGTTCCATGCGGCATTTTGCAGGCGGATGACGTCGATTTCGCGCACGGCCTGGTAATGCTGAAGCACCTCAGGGATGCGGTCGGCTGTGTCTCCAAGCGCTTTGAACTGGCGCACCAGCTCAATGGCATCTTCAAGTGCCAACTTGGTTCCCGACCCGATCGCAAAATGCGCGGTATGCACCGCATCGCCCATCAGAACTACATGGCTGTTGCCGTTGAAGGTTGACCAGTTTGCGCATTTGACACGCTGGAAGTTGAGCCAAGCCGAGCCACGCAGGTGGCGAGCGTTGGTCATCAGTTTTTCACCTTGAAGGTTTTTGGCAAACAGCTTTTCACAGAAGGCAATTGACGCGTCTTGGTCAGCCTTGTCCAGACCGTGCGCCTGCCACACATGCTCAGGGCACTCAACAATGAAAGTCGATGTCTGACTGTCGAATTTGTAGACGTGTGCCTGAAACCAGCCGTACTCGGTCTTTTCAAACAAAAAGGTGAAAGCGTCGTATTGGCGGTTGGTGCCCAGCCAGATGAATCGGTTGGGGCGTGTGACGATGTCCGGCTTGAAAATTTCCGGCGTGCGGCTGCGCACACGCGAGTTGACGCCATCGCTGGCGATGATCAGATCGGCGTCAGGAAAGTCCAGATCCGAATTCACGTCTTGCTCAAACATGAGCTTGACGCCCACCTGCTCGCAGCGGTCTTGCAGAATGTTGAGCAACTTTTTGCGCCCAATCCCCACAAATCCGTGACCGCCTGAGCGGATCACCCGGTCTTTGAAGTGGACTTCAATGTCATCCCAATGGTTGAAAGCTTGCTCCACCTCGGCGGCGGTCTCAGTGTCCCATTGGCGCATGTTGTCCAGCGTTTGGTCTGAAAACACCACGCCCCAACCAAAGGTGTCATAAGGCTTGTTGCGCTCCACCACGGTGATGTCGTGCTGCTGGCCGAGCTTTTTCATCAGCAACGCGAAGTACAAGCCCGAGGGACCACCGCCAATGCACACGATTTTCATGATTGCTCTCTTGACTCCGGGCCACAATGGCACCATTCAAGGCCTATATATTTGAATCCTAAAGTATTTGAGTAAAAATTAAACCTGTCAATCGGGTACAAACCCTTTATCGATGGTGAAAAAATGGGGGAAAAGCTCTGGGCTAAGAATGTGTCGCACAAAGCAAAACGCCCCACCGTTAGGTGAGGCGTTTTGGGCTATTAAAAGCCTGACGATGTCCTACTTTCACACGGGAACCCGCACTATCATCGGCGCTAAGTCGTTTCACTGTCCTGTTCGAGATGGGAAGGAGTGGGACCAACTTGCTATGGTCATCAGGCATAACTTGTTGTCATCTTGACCTGCGT